>JAZOAJ010000277.1:0-5892 GCA_045595385.1 Lachnospiraceae bacterium
GTCATTTAGCCCTGCTTTCTAAAACAGTTTGATCACGTCGTTTACGAGCACGACCATCGCAAGAAGGAATATCAGTGATGCTCCTATGACAGTTACGATACCTTCAACCTTTTTGGGAACCGGTTTCCTTATTATCGCCTCAATGACAAGCAGTATGAATTTTCCGCCGTCAAGAGCCGGTATGGGAAGCAGGTTGAGCACACCAAGGTTAGCGCTCAGCATCGTCATGATGCTTATAAGGTTCATGATAGTGGTCAGGAATCCGTGGCTTGCGGAAGCGGTATAAGTATCACTGACCACCTCGACTATCCCAACAGGACCTGACAGCATGTCAAGAGATCCCCTGCCGGAGAACATGATGCCCAAACTCTTGTATATGGTTACAATCTGATACTTCAGTTCAGCGAATGAGTATTTGAGAGTGCCTAATGCATCGGTCTTCTCGTTACGCAGATTGTAAGTAAAACCGGCCGAGTACTCTGTGGTTTCCGCAGGAGTTACCACCGCATCAAAACTGCCTCCTCTGCGCTCATATGTAACCGATATCGGTTCGCCTGTAACAGGATGTTCAGTAAAATAAGTCTCCATGTCCAGGCCGCTATTTATCACGTTTCCGTTTATTGCTGTAATTACGTCGCCTTCCTTAAGTCCGGCTGACTGAGCCCCGGATCCGTCAGCAACATATGTAAGTTCAGCCTTATCCCCGGAAGCAGTATAGCTGATCCCCATCATGTATCTGGTGGATTCTTCCGGATAGATGACTGCTTTATGGGTTTCCCCATCCCTTTTGTAGGAAATTTTTATCCCGTCTTTGCGCTCCGAAATGGGCTTAATATAATCTTCCACATATATCTCGCGCCCGAAGCTGATCCCGGTACCGCCGTAATTTGTTATCACGTCGCCTGTCCTGAGGCCGGCTTCATAAGCGGATGAGCCTTCAGTCACGCTGGTGACTGTTGCCGGATCATATCCCATCGTTGCCACATATACCACTGAAAGAATAAATGCCAGCAGGAAATTAAAGAATGGACCTGCAAGGATAACGCTCATCCTCGCCCAGACTGACTTTTTATCAAATGATCTCTCGTTGTCAGTGTCGTCATCCTCATCTTCAAGCGCTCCGAGCATCGTGCAGGATCCGCCGAACGGGATGGCTTTCCATGAAAATCTGGTTCCCGACTTAGCAACCTTGCTTACGATCCTCGGACCGAATCCTATAGAGAATTCCTTGACGAATATCCCGTTTTTTCTTGCCAGCAGAAAATGTCCGTACTCATGGATGATCACGAGTATGCTCAGAATCACTATGGCAATTATAATGCTTATGAATCTTGTCATTTACTGTCAACCTTCTATTATGTCTTCGCCGATCCGAATGATCTCATCAAGATCCGGATCTTTCACCAGTTTATGCGAAAACATTGTTTTTTCTATGAAATCAGCAATGCCAAGATATGAGATCCGTCCCGATACGAAATCCGCTACTGCCCTTTCATTTGCGGCATTGAAAACACAAGGCATTGATCCGCCTTCTTCAATTGCCCTATATGCAAGCGCAAGTGCCTTGAATGTCTCTGTGTCAGGTCTTTCAAATGTAATGGATCCGAGCTTGAAAAAGTCCACCCTGTCACCTGCAAGGTACGGCCGTTCAGGATAAAAGAACGCATATTGGATAGGAAGTTTCATGTCCGGTGTTCCAAGTTGGGCTATTATAGCGCCGTCATCATACTGGACGGCTGAATGTATTATGCTCTGAGGCTGGATAACTACCTGTATCTTTTCAGGTCTGACATTGAACAGCCATCTGGCTTCAATTACTTCGAGTCCTTTGTTCGCCAATGTTGATGAGTCGATGGTTACCTTCTGACCCATGCTCCAGTTCGGATGCTTCAGTGCATCCGCGAGAGTCACCTTTTCCAGGTCTTCTCTTTTCCTGCCCCTGAAAGGACCTCCTGAGGCTGTAAGGATGATCTTATCCAGAGATCTTCTTGGATTTCCCTGAAGGCTCTGGAATATGGCACTATGCTCCGAATCAACAGGATAGATATTTACTGCGCACCTGGCTGCTTCGGACATTATTATGTGCCCTGCACAGACAAGAGTCTCCTTGTTGGCAAGCGCGATGTCCTTTCCTGCGCGGATCGCCTCAACTGTAGGCCTGATCCCGATCATTCCTACAATGGCTGTAAGAACGATCTGTGAATCCGGATAAGTTGCAACAGCGATCAGTCCCTCCATGCCTGAAACGATCTTTGGCTTATCCGTAATATTCGGATCAGCATTAAGCATCTCTGAGAGCTTTTTCGCGTTTTCTTCCTTATAAACGCAAACAAGTTTCGGAGAAAACTCCGAAATCTGCTGCAAAAGGAGTTCTATGTTGTTGTTTCCGCTTATGGCTTCTACCTGCAGCTCATCCCGGTGTCCCCTGACAATCTCAAGAGCCTGGGTACCGATCGAGCCCGTGGAGCCCAAAATAGATATGTATTTCATCAGTTCATCATAATGGCATAAATGGCCACAAGATATGTTATAGGTGCAACGATGATCATGCTGTCGAAACGATCCAGTATGCCCCCGTGCCCGGGTAATATCTTTCCGTAGTCCTTTATCTGAAGTTTTCTTTTGATCGCAGATGCTGCAAGGTCGCCTACCTGGGCTACTGCAGCACCGAAAGCGCAGATCACCGCAAATACAAGCGGTGCAAGCTTGATATCCGGAATAAACTTCTGAACAGCAAAACCATATGCAACGGCGAGCACTATGGCTCCGAATATTCCCCCTATCGCCCCTTCAACCGATTTCTTCGGGCTGAGTTTAGGTACAAACGGGTGTTTTCCGAACAGCATGCCGAAAAAGTAGGCAGCTATGTCACATCCCCATGAAGAAAGTACTGCAAGCCATACAAGGTACGCTCCTGAAGGGGGATGTATGCGCAGCAGATATAGGAGTGACAGTGTTACACCGATATAGAAAATACCGAAATATGCACCGAATATCTGTTGGAGTTCATATTTGGGGAATGTTATCACAAATATTGCCAGCAATATGATCATGGCGACGGCGTAAACAAGCAGGAGATATTTATGGTCCAGGAATCTGAGGAACACATAATGCGCTATTATGGCAGCATATGTTACAAAACCCGGGGCTTCAAGGCCTACTTTCAAAGCCCTGTTCAGCTCAAAGGCGCCGACCAGGGAAAGAAGGCAGAAGAAAATGAGCATGACGTCATAACCGATGCTGAAAACTGCGACCATCACCAGGCTCATGATGAGTCCGCTTATTGTTCTTACCCAGAATGTTTTGCTCTTTAACAGGCTTTTGCTTCTGTCGTCTTCCATAAAACCCCTTAACTGATATTTCCGTATCTGCGTTCCCTGCTGCTGTATTTCTCAAAGGCCTTTATCAGCTCATCCTTGTTAAAATCCGGCCAGTGAACGTCAGCAAAATAAAACTCCGAATATGCCAGCTGCCACATGAGGAAGTTGGAAAGCCTCTGCTCTCCGCTTGTACGTATGAGCAGATCCGGGTCCGGTATGCCCCTTGTATCCAGCGTATCAGATATCATCTGTTCTGTGATATCATCCGGTCCTATTTTACCTGCCTGAACGTCAGCAGTTATTTTCTTTACAGCTCTGGTCAGGTCATCCCTTCCGCCGTAATTTATCGCTACGATAAATGTTATGCCTGTATTGTCTTTAGTGGCATTTTCAAGATTGTTTATGCTTTCAATGATGTCAGGGCTGAGCCGCGTTCTGTCACCGATCACCATGCAGCGCACGTTATTTCTCATGCACTTGTCGACAGAACTCACCAGATAATCCCTGAAGAGGTTCATGATCACCTGGATCTCCTGGAGCGGCCTGGACCAGTTCTCTGTTGAAAACGCATAAACTGTAAGGTACTTGACTCCGAGGCTGTCACAATCCTCAAGTGTCTGTTCAAGTACCTTAGCTCCTTTTGCATGGCCATATGTACGCGGCATGTGCCGCTGCTTAGCCCAGCGGCCGTTGCCGTCCATTATTATTGCGACATGCTGAGGTATCTTTAATCCGGTCAGATCCTTCTCTTCCAAGATCATACCTTCATGATTTCAGCTGTCTTGGTCTCTGCGCTCTTGTCAACAGTTGAGATATACTTATCAGTGAGCTTCTGGATCTCATCTTCAAGATCAAGACCTGTGTCCTCTGAGATCTCACCCGCTTTGGTGATCTTCTTGATCATGTCCACAGCATCGCGGCGGATGTTCCTTATCGCTACTTTAGCCTCTTCAGCTTTCTTTTTAACATCCTTTGAAAGATCCTTTCTGCGCTCCTCTGTCAGATCAGGGATCGCAAGGCGGATGTTCCTTCCGTCATTTGACGGATTGATGCCGATGTTTGAGTTAAGGATTGCCTTTTCAATGTCCTTTAACAGCTTCGGCTCCCATGGAGAGATCATGATGGTCTTCGGATCAGGAACTGAAATATTGCCTACCTGCTGGAGCGGAGTTTCGGTTCCGTAGTAGTTAACTGTGATCCTGTCAAGAATATGGGGGTTGGCGCGTCCCGCTCTGATAGTATTGAACTCAGATTCAAGGTTCGCGATCGTTTTCCCCATTTTTTCTTCAAACTTAACTAATCTTTCGTCCATTTCTATTCTCCTTTTTATCAGACTGTTATTTCTGTTCCGTTAAAGTCATCGCTGATCGATCTGATTATGCTGTTCTCCTCATACAGAGAGAACAGACGCATCGGCATCCTGTTTTCCATGCACAGGATGGAAGCTGCAAGATCTATCACCTGAAGTTTCTTTTCAACTACTTCTTCTATTGTCAGTTTGTCGAACTTCCTGGCATCGGGGTTTTTCCCGGGATCCTTGTCATAAACACCGTCAATGGATTTCGCCGCAAGTATGCAGTCGGCATTGATCTCTATTGCCCTGAGCACCATGGCCGTGTCCGTTGAGAAGTAAGGATGGCCTGTTCCTCCTGCGAAAAACAGGACTTTCTTCTGCTCAAAGTACTCATTTGCCTTATCTTTGGAAAACTGCTCGGTAAAAGTCGAACACACGAACGGGGTCATTATGCAGGTCTTCATGCCGGCGTATCTGAAATGTTCAGATACATATATGCAGTTCATTATCGTTGCGAGCATGCCGATCGAGTCAGACTTGGGTCTGTCGATCTCAATACCGGTCCTGCCTCTCCACAGATTGCCTCCGCCTATGACTACGGCAATCTCGATCCCCTGATCATACAGAACCTTTACCTGGGACGCGATGGACTTGATCTCTTCTTCATTGTAGCCGCCGCCTTCTTTGGCGAGTGCCTCGCCGCTCAGTTTGAGCATTACTCTTTTCAATGGTTTCATATTTGACAATTCTCCTCCCGGATAATCTCAGATTATTTTATAACAATAACAGCCAGTTGTAAATGGAAACGGATACCCCCTGTGATCTGTTTTAGTCTGAATAATCAGAATCTATGGTGATGATGAATTCCATTCCGGGATACTGTTCTTTCAGCTTCTCAATTATCATCCCGCAGAGCTTCTGCCTGTCTTTTTCATCAAAGCTTATGACCAGGTCCATGGTGACTGTACGCGATCCTTTATCATATCTGAAGCCATGCAGCTGGAGCACATTGTCAACACTGAGCACATAATCTCTGACAGAATCATGCAGCTGCATGATCTCAGGATCCGATCTGTTGATCGAATAAACTGATATGCCCGTAAGCGCTATATTGAACTTTTTATATATTGCTGCAGTCAGTTCTCTTTCCAGATCATCAAGCTCTAGAGCCGTCAGTGTTTGCGGAACTTCAATGTGTACAGAGCCTGTATAGGTTTCGGGTCCGTATGCATGGAGTATGAGATCGTAGGCTCCGTCAACCAATGGATGCGCGCAGAG
>JAZOAJ010000278.1:0-3886 GCA_045595385.1 Lachnospiraceae bacterium
GGCCGGCATGGAACAGGTCCCTGTCATCTCACTCAGTTTTGGCATGGAAAAGAACGCCGGATTCAAGGTCTCATACCAGCTTGTAAAGAAAGCTGTATAAGCGCTTGTCATCGGTGACGTGTTCATGAAGGTCCTCTATGCCACCAGGCCTTACGAGGCTGTCCCCGGAAGTGCGAACGCTCTCCACAAAAAATGGGAAAATGAGGTCATCGAAGCCATCAGGAGACCTTCCTTCGGACGCCGCGAGGCAACCCGCCTCCTTAAGAACATCGTCCAGGAATTTGACGACCTTGAAAGGGTCAATGTGGTAAAACCGAGGGTCGGCATAGTCGGTGAGATCCTTGTCAAGTTCATGCCTGTCGCAAATAACAATGTGGTAGACCTGCTTGAAGCCGAAGGTGCCGAGGCCGTAATGCCCGACCTCATTGACTTCTTCCTGTACTGCTTCCAGAACATGTATTTCAAGGTTGACAACTACAGTTCCAACCCTGTCAACTCTGTTCTGGCTACCATGGCAATAGGATTTATCGAGCATCTCAGGAAACCCGCAAATAGAGCTTTATCAAAGAGCAAGCATTTCATCCCTGCCAGCCAGATCGGTGAGACCGCAAGACTGGCGAAGAAATTCGTGTCTCTCGGCAACCAGAGCGGCGAGGGCTGGTTCCTTACAGGCGAAATGCTCGAACTCATCCACACCGGCGTGCCAAACATTGTCTGCGTGCAGCCTTTCGGATGTCTTCCCAACCATATAATCGGAAAAGGAGTCATCAAATCCTTAAGGGCTGCCCATAAAGAGGCCAACATTGTAGCTATCGACTACGACCCCGGCGCCAGCGAAGTCAACCAGCTCAACCGTATCAAGCTGATGCTGGCCACCGCCAAGAAAAACATCGACGCGCAGGCCTCCGACCGAAAACCCGCCCACCTGCGGATGGGAAGACGCTAACAATAAAAAGAGCTGTATCCCCCGGACTCAACACTTCGTATTCGCCGATGGGGATACAGCTTATTTTTATATTAACTTGATCTATTTAACTTAATCGTCCCAAATCTCGGGGTTTTCGCCATAAATGTAAGCAAAACCTTGAGATTTGGGACGATTCAATTCTTTCCTTCGGCGAACACTTTGGACTGAGGGTTCTCCATCCAGCTAACCCTTATTGTAGGGATGAGGTTTTCTCATCCGGCGAATACGCAGTGTTGAGTCCGGGGAGAAAACCTCATCCCTACTCTATACTCCAATCAATCGGCTCCACTCCGTTTTTGATCAGGAAATCATTGCACTTGGAGAAATGCCTGCATCCGAAGAATCCCCTGTAGGCAGAGAGGGGGCTGGGATGAGGTGCCTCGAGGACAAGCTGTTTAGGGTTGTCCAGCATGGCTTTCTTCGCCCGGGCAGGGCTGCCCCACAGAAGGTACACGATGGGCCGGTCCTGGCTGTTTAGGACACGTATGGCGGCGTCAGTGAACTTCTCCCAGCCGAAAGAAGCATGGGAGAGAGCCGCGTGAGCCCTTACGGTGAGAACAGAGTTAAGGAGCAGCACGCCCTGCTCTGCCCACTTTTCAAGGCAGCCGTGGGAAGGGATCTTAATTCCAAGATCATCATGGAGTTCTTTGTAGATGTTCTCCAGAGAAGGCGGGATCTCCACGCCCTTGCGGACGGAAAAGCACAGGCCGTGGGCCTGGCCGACGTTGTGGTAGGGATCCTGGCCGATGATGACCGCCTTCACCTTGGAAAGAGGCGTGAGGTGGAAGGCGTTGAAAATATCTTCCGAAGGTGGAAAGACCTGTTCAGTCTTGTACGCGTTCACGACATTTCTGTACAGGTCCCTGTAATATGGTTTTGAGTATTCGCCCTTCAGGGCTTCATTCCAGTCATTGCTTATCGCTGCCATCGTCCTTTTTCTTTCTGTCAGTTATGGCACTCTTAGTCTTTTTCCAGATGGGAAGTTCTGCGAACTTCTTTATGGCGCTCGGGAACTCCCTGCGCTTCTTCTTTTCTTCTTCGGTGCATTCGGCAGCCTCAAGTTCGATCCAGAATGCGACGCCGTCCTCAACATTGTAAACGCCGTATCTCTGGTTCAGGCTTTCAGCGATGGCCTTGACGATCGAAAGACCAAGTCCGCTTCCTCCGTAGGATCTTGTACGGGCTTTATCAACCTTGTAGAACTTGTCCCAGATCTTGTCCTGCTCAGCCTCGTCGATGCCGGAACCTGTATTGAAGACCGTCAGCCTTACGGTTTTATCATCGAGATATCCCGCATTTATCCTTATGATCTTATTGTCATCCATATGGTTCAGGGCGTTGTTGAAGAAATTCATGAAAGCTTCCTCAATGAGGAACTCGTCCGACCATACGTAAACGGGAACGGTATTGTCGAAATAGATATTTGCTTCCTTTTCCTCGATGACGATCGCCATCCTGTTAAGGAAGCCGTCAATGACTTCCGTGAGGTTAAAGCGCTCAAGGATAAGCTCGTTAGAGTTGTTCTCAAGCTGGTTGAGGGTTGCGAGCCTCTTGACCATGAGGTTCATCTTCTCAGCCTCATCTATGATGACGTCGCAGTAATAATCCCTCTCCTCAGGGCTGTTGCTGATGCCTTCCTTGATACCCTCAGCGTAACTGGAGATCAGCGCGATGGGAGTCTTCAGCTCGTGGGAGACATCCGACATGTATTTCTTGTTGGCCTCTACCTGCTCGATCCTGCCCTTAAGTTCCTTTTCCAGTTTAAGGTTGCTCGTCTTGAGCTCGGAAATGGTCTTTTCGAGTTTATGGGACATCTCGGTGATGTTCGCGCCGAGCATTCCGATCTCGTCGTTCCTGTGGCCTCTGTTCTCCTCGTACTCAACGTCGAATTCGCCCTTATTTGCCTTCTGGGCAAATACGAGCAGCCTGTTCAGGGAATCCGTATAAGGCTTCAGGATGAAGAACACCAAAATGGAAACAAACAGGAAAATGACAACGCAGACAAAGCAGAAGAACCAGAACGATACACGCACTGAATTGCTTATGCCGGCGTAAGAGGATCTGGCGATGCAGATATCGCCGTTGTCGAGCACGCCCCATATCTCGACGTACCCCGCAGAACGGTTCGGGCCGTTATGGGACTGAAGGATGTATTTATCACTCTGCTCTATGACCTTGACCTGCTCATCGCTCTGGGAGAGCATGATGTCGTTCAGGCGTTTATAGAGCATGGCAGAGTTTCCGTAGGCGAAATCGATCTTGGCCGACGGGTTCAGTATGAGCATGGAGATGTTGTTTTCCTCGCATATGGAAGAAAGGGAGATGTATCCGCTGTCATCCATGCCTATGTCAGGATCGCATCCCGCATACAGTTCATTTACCTGGTTGTATACCTGCCTGAGGGATCTCTGCTTTACAGTGATATAAAACCGGTTGGAAAACGCAAATGAAATACTGAGGCCCACGACCAATGAGATCAGGACCACAGTAACGATTGTCAGAACAGATTTTCGCTTAAGCGGTTGTTTCAAACTATACCTCGAACTTATATCCCATGCCCCAGATAGTCTTGATGTAATCTCCGCATTCGCCGAGCTTGCTCCTGATCTTCTTTACATGGGTATCTATTGTCCTGGCATCTCCGAAATAATCGTAGTTCCATACGCAGTTGAGGATCTTCTCCCTTGAGAGCGCGATGCCTTTGTTCTCAACAAAGTAGCAAAGGAGCTCGAACTCCTTGTAGCTGAGTTCGACAGGCTCGCCTTTTACAGTCACGATATGTGATGTCTTGTTGATAACAAGGTCGCCGGCAGTCAGGACGCTTTCGGCATCCAGCTTATTTGCCCTCCTGAGGATGGCATCAACCCTTGCGACCAGGATCTTAGGACTGAAAGGCTTTGTGATGTACTCGTCGATGCC
>JAZOAJ010000279.1:0-12833 GCA_045595385.1 Lachnospiraceae bacterium
TGATCCGGAGAGCATAGGAGTGATCCCTTCAGATGAGGAACTCCTTGCCGCGATCGAAGAGAAAGAAGCCGCAGAAGCAGCAGCTGCTGAAGTTGAAGAAGAGCCCGCAGTTGAAGAAGAGCCTGTAATTGAGGAGGAACCTGCAGCAGAGGAAGAACCTGTAGTTGAGGAAGAACCTGTAGTTGAGGAAGAACCTGAAGCAGAGAAAGAACCTGTAGTTGAGGAAGAGCCTGAAGCAGAAGAAGAACCTGTAGTTGAGGAAGAACCCGAAGCTGAAGAAGAGCCTGAAGCTGAAGAAGAGCCGGTAGTTGAGGAAAAACCCGAAGCTGAAGAAGAGCCTGCAGCTGAGGAAAAAGCGAACATTGACGGAGTAGAGTATCTGCCTTCAGAAGGCAGCATCCTCGCCGCACTCGCCGCACTCGAGGCAGAAAAGGCAGCAGCCCAAAAGACCGATATCACTGAAGAAGAACTCACAGCTTCAGAGGACGAGATACTTGCAGAACTGGAAGCAGAAGCAGAAGAGTCTGATACATTGGATGATGAGGCTGAAAGAGCATTCGCTGAACTTGAAGCAATCATAGACGGAAGGTCTTTAGAGGCTGAAGAAGAACCCATAGCCGAGGAAGAACCTGCAGTTGAGGAAGAACCCGAAGCTGAAGAAGAGCCTGAAGTCGAGGAAGAGCCTGAAGTCGAGGAAGAGCCTGCAGCAGAGGAAGCGCCGGCAGTTGAGCAGGAGCCTGAAGCAGAGGAAGAACCCGCTGAATGGGCAGAAGAGCTCTCGGAAGCCGACAGGGCGATCGCCGAATTTGACATGAATGCGGTTTCTGAAGACCTGGGCGAAGTTGAACAGGATATAGATGATGAGCTGTTCGATGTTATGGCTGAGCTTGACAGGAAAGAAGAAACAGCAAAGGACAGCGCCGAGGCAGAGCCGTTCCTTGAGGGAGATGCATTTGATGCGATGTTCGGAGAACTGATGGCTGCTGATGAACAGGAGGATGTTCCTCTGGATGAGGCAGGCGAGGATATCTTAAGAGAACTGGAAGCCGCAACGGCACAGCCTGAAGCTGAAAGATTTGCAGAGCAGACCATGAAGCTCGAGCTTGAAGCAGAAGTCCCTGAAGAGGAGCAGGCATGGGAGCCTGAAGAGGCTGAACCCGAACCCGAGATCCCTGAAGAGGAACCGGCCGCGGTATCCGCAAGCGGTTACAGGCTTTCTGAGGAGAGCAGAGACCGCCTGTCTGAGTTCCTGCTGATCGATGGAATGGAACAGCAGATAGTTGACGTGGTCAGCGACTTGATCGAGAAGAAGAAAGCCGGAAAGGAAAATGCCGGCAACCTTATCGTCACCGGTGACATCAAGAGCGGCAAGACATTCCTTGCCATAGAGATGATCAAGGCAGTGACCGAGGAGTTCGGTTCCAAAAACGGAAAAGTCGCAAAGGTACAGGCTGATCTTCTTAACGGCAAGAATATCGAGAAAGTATTTGAAAAGATCGGCGGCAGCGACCTGATCATAGAAAATGTCGGATATCTTGATGATGAGACCATCGAGAACCTTACAGATGTAATAAGCAGCGGAAGGTTCCCCAGCATGGTCATCATCGAGGGCAATCAGCTGGCAGTTGAGAGCATATTCAGCAGCTTCCCTGCATTTGGGGCACTGTTCGAGAACAGGATCGACATCAATGAGCTCAGCATCGTACAGTGGGCGGATATCGCCATGAAGTATGCTGATGAGAAGGGCTTTGTGCTGGATGACATGGCAAAACTTGCGCTGCATGCGAAGATCAATGAGATCAACGTTCCTACAGCAAGGCTTGGCTATGATGAGATACTCGATATCATGGACGATGCCATTGCAAGAGCTGAAAAGAGAAATTCCGGAAGACTGTTTGCAGCATTCAAGAAGGGCGACGACGAGAAACGGGAGATCATCGAATCAGACTTCCTGTGATGAAATTACTTTAAAACAAAAAAGGTGGCTGTCAGTCAGGCAGCCACCTTTTTTATGATCAAAATGTATTAAAAACTCATTTCCCGGAGTTGGCGTCTTCTTTTTCCTGCGCTTTCTGTTCACGCTTAAGTTCTATCAGCAGGATGATGTAGGCATTCATGTAGACTACAAATGCCAGGAGCATGAATGCTGCCGAAAAACCTACAAGAATGGTCTCGACCGGAGCAGGGATCTCAGGGAATATGATGAATGCCAGCATCACCCCGTAGAGGATGACCGTGCAGATCTTCCCGCACCACATGGCTCCGCCTATGTTCTTGTTCTTGGTGAAGAGGTATCCGCTGAATGCGAGGGAGATCAGTTCCTTGGCCGCGTATATGACGAGCAGCAGCGCTACCCAGTGATAACGGAGGACCACACAGAACATCATGGCGAACTGCATGGACTTGTCGGCGATCGGATCCAGGATCTTGCCGAGGTCGGTGACCTGGCCTGTCTTTCTGGCGACAAAACCGTCAAACACATCAGTAAGCGCCGACACTGCGACGATGACTATGGCCCATATATGTCCTGAAAGGGATTTGGAATTAATGTATACTAATACAAACGCAGGAACACAGAGGATCCTGAAGTAAGACATGATATTAGGGATAGTGAAAAAATCTTTCTTACTGAAATGCATGAAAACAGTATAGTACACGCAGTTGGAAAAAGCAATTGCCTGTGTATACCCGATTTTAAGGTATAAGTTGACAAGCACCAGATTTTAATGTATAAGTTAGGTAATGAGTCCCTGCTGGAGGGACGATAATTCTAGGAGGAACGAAATGAATAAGGTTGAATTAATCGCTGAGATCGCAAAGAATGCAAACATTAGCCAGAAAGATGCTGGCGCTGCTCTTAAGGCTTTTACAGACGCAGTTGTTAAGACACTCAAGAAGGGTGGCAAGGTTCAGTTAGTCGGATTCGGTACATTCGAAGTTACCAAGAGAGCAGCTCGCCAGGGCAGAAACCCTCAGACTGGCGCAGCAATGAAGATCAAAGCTTCTAAGGCTCCTAAGTTCAAAGCCGGCAAGGCATTCAAAGACGCTCTTAACTAATATATCAATAGTTGACGTCAGACACCCTGCGGAATCCCGCAGGGTGTTTTTTTCGGTAAAAAACCAAGTAAGATATAGAAAAACTTTAAATGTTCACATATACTATATATGATAAATTTCAAAGGTCATTCTGAAGATGAGAGTAGATAAATTTTTAAAGGTTTCCAGGCTCATAAAGAGAAGAACTGTTGCCAATGACGCCGCTGACGCCGGAAGGATCAGCGTTAACGGGCGTGTTGTCAAGGCGTCTTATGATGTAAAGATCGGAGACGTTATCGAGATAGCCTTTGGCGGGAAGACGGTTCAGGCAAAGGTGCTCTCACTTGATGAATCCCCCAGAAAAGAAAACGCAGGGGAGATGTACGAGCTGCTGTGAGATTTTCAAGCGTCCAGAAAAAGAAGATACTCTATATCGTGATCGCGGCGATATTCATACTGGCCTGTGTGCTGTGCACAGTCCAGATAGTAAGGACCAACAGGAAAAATGCCGAGCTTGAAAAACGAAGGGAAAGGCTCGAACAGCTCATTGCGGAAGAAGAACAGAGACGTACTGACCTGGAGGACAGGGAAGTATATGTTCAGACCAGAAAATACATTGAAGAAAAGGCAAAATCGATCGGATACGTTTATCCGGACGAGATAATATTCCGGGAAGATGATTGAAAAATTTGAACAACAGGTCATAGAAGAGATACGGGCATATGAGATGATACATTCCGGAGAACACGTGATCATGGGCGTGTCCGGAGGAATGGACTCCATATGTCTTTTGTATATACTTAACAAGCTCAGCGGCGAATGGGGATTCCATCTGTTTGCCGTTCATGTAAACCACATGATCCGCGGCGCAGAAGCCGAACGCGACAAAAAGTTCGTGAAGGACCTCTGCGAAGCAATGGAGATCCCGTGCATGGCGGTAAATATTGACGTAAACCTCCTTGCTCAGCAGAAAAAGCTCAGCATAGAGGAAGCAGGGCGCCAGGCACGCTATCAGACATTTGAAAGTGCCGCAGTAAAGCTGTGCGGCAAGGATAAGATGCATGAAGCAAAGATAGCGGTCGCCCACCACAGGGATGACAATGTGGAAACGGTTCTTCTGAACCTTGCAAGAGGCTCAGGGGTAAACGGCATAAAAGGAATACTTCCCGTAAACAAAAGAGGGAACCTGACATTTATCAGGCCGCTGCTCGGAGTCGGCAGGGATGAGATAGAAAAGTATGTGAAAGCGGTCGGCCTTCCGTTTGTGACAGATTCGACAAACTCCAGTGACGACTATGCAAGGAACAAGATACGACTCAGAGTCGTACCGGAGCTCCAGAAGGTAAACAGCAGGGTGTCCGAGCACATAAACGAAACCGCCGCGTTGCTGGTCCAGGTACAGGAATACATGGATAAGCAGATCAGCGAAGCGATGTATAATGTCGCGGACATAAGGGATGACAGCGTGGCGATATCCGCAGCCAACCTCAAGGTAAAGGATCCTGCCATCCAGACCGGTATAATTTACAGATGCATCGGGCACATGGCAGGAACGCTCAAGGACATCACAAGGATACATGTCCATGATGTGCTCTCGCTTACGGATAAGCAGACAGGAAGACGGATAGAGCTTCCCTACGGTCTTGTTGCGATAAGGAGCTATGACAACATACTGATCCGGAAGAATGAAAGGATGCCTTCCGGAAGCCGCATGGATTTCGAAAGGAAACCAGTCAGCATAACGATGGGGAATCACATAAACATTTCCCTGAGCGAGATCGAAAAAGGCGAAAAGACTTTCATCATGGCTGACGGCGGCAGACTGACATTCAACATAGTCGATGTGAATGACTCCAACCGAGAGCAGCTCATCAAAAAAAATATATACAAGAAAGCATTTGACTATGATACAATCAAGGGTAGTTTAATTTTGGGAAGGCCGATGCCTGACGATGAGATCAGGTTCGCCGGCGGGACCAAATCATTAAAGAAATATTTCACGGATGAGAAGATACCCTGGGAGATCAGGAACCAGCTTCTCGTCCTTAAAGACGTTAACAGCACCATATGGGTGCTGGGTTACAGGATAGGGGAACCATACAAGGTTACCAGACATACTAACAGAGCACTTGTAGTAACGATCACCGGAGGAAATAATGAGCAGCATTGAAGTTCTTATTGAAGAAAAAGATGTCAGGAACAGGATCAGGGAACTGGCAGCAGTTCTCAGCGAGAAGTATAAGGACGGAGACGTCCTGCTTATCGGCATACTGAACGGATGCGTATTTTTCATGACTGCGCTTGCACAGGAGATGTCGATCCCGGTCGAGATCGATTTCATGGCTGCGGAGAGCTACGGCGCCAGCACCGAGTCTTCCGGAAATGTTCTTATAACAAAGGATCTGTCCAGGTCATTGAAGGGAAAGAACGTCATCATCGCTGAGGATATCCTCGATACAGGAAGGACGCTCAGCCTCATAAAGGAAATGATCCTGGACCAGGAGCCCGCAAGTGTTGAAGTCGTTACCCTGCTCGACAAGCCGGACAGGAGAGTCAACAGCTTCCAGGCAGACTATGTCGGATTCAAGATCCCGAACGTGTTCGCAGTCGGATGGGGACTGGATTTTGACCAGAAATACAGGGATCTGACATTTGTCGGTGTTTATAAAGAAGAAGATTAATTTCGAAAGGTTTTTATATATATGGGAAATAAAAGCAGAGGAAGCGGGATCAGGGGACTTCTGATATATGTGATCATCATAGCCGCCATTTTTGCTCTTATGTATATCCTTACAAGTACATCAAGAGTGGATGACAGCTATACATATGCAGAGTTCGAGAAAGATCTTGCCGCAGATGCGAGGGACGACAGTTACATCAAGAGCCTCGTCATCAACCAGAACAGTGAAGTCCCTACAGGTGTGCTGACAGTCACCTTTAAGGATGACACGAAGAAGACCCTTTACATCGAGGATGTTTCGAAGATCGCGGACGTCCTTAATGAAGCGGGCAAGGAATACACTCTCAAGGATGTTGCAAGGGTAGGCTTCTTTGCCGGAACTGTGCTTCCGATGATCATCATGGCTGCGATAATGTTCATATTCTTCATGGTCATCGCGAACAGGCAGGGCGGCGGCAGCGGAAGTGTGATGAACTTCGGAAAGACCCGTGCAAAGGCTACGGATGCCAAGGATAACAAGACAACATTTAAGGATGTTGCAGGTCTTCACGAGGAGAGAGGCGAACTTGAGGAAGTTGTTTCATTCCTTAAGAACCCCCAGACATATACCAGGGTTGGCGCCCGTATCCCCAAGGGCATACTTCTCGTCGGACCTCCCGGAACAGGTAAGACACTTCTTGCAAGAGCTGTATCAGGCGAAGCAGGAGTTCCTTTCTTCCATATCTCGGGTTCTGATTTCGTTGAGATGTTCGTCGGTGTCGGAGCTTCCAGAGTAAGGGATCTCTTCGGCGAGGCCAAGAAGAATGCTCCGTGCATCATCTTCATAGACGAGATCGATGCGGTCGCAAGGCGCAGGGGTTCGGGTCTCGGCGGCGGACATGACGAGAGAGAGCAGACACTCAACCAGATCCTTGTTGAAATGGACGGTTTCGGTGTAAATGAAGGCATCATAGTCATGGCTGCGACCAACAGGGTGGATATCCTTGATCCGGCCATCTTAAGACCGGGACGTTTTGACAGAAAAGTCTTTGTCGGAAAACCCGATGTAAGAGGCAGGGAAGAGATCCTTAAAGTTCATGCAAGGAACAAGCCCCTCGCAGAGGATGTGGATCTTGCCAATACTGCAAGGACAACCGTAGGATTCTCAGGAGCCGATCTGGAGAACCTTCTGAACGAGGCTGCCATTAATGCGGCTTCATCCGGCAGGACATACATCAAGCAGTCAGACATAGACAAGGCATTTGTCAAGGTTGGAATAGGCGCAGAGAAGAAGAGCCGTGTCGTATCCGAGAAGGAGCGCCGCATCACTGCATACCACGAATCGGGACATGCCATACTGTTCCATCTGCTCCCGAATGTCGGACCAGTACACATGGTATCCATCATCCCCACGGGAATGGCAGGCGGGTATACGATGCCGCTTCCTGAAAAGGATGAGATGTTCAACTCCAAGGAAAAGATGCTCGACAATATCAGAGTGTCATTCGGTGGACGTATCGCTGAGCAGCTGGTCTTCGATGACATCACCACAGGAGCAAGCCAGGACATCAAGCAGGCCACAGAGATCGCAAGGTCAATGGTCACCAAGTACGGCATGAGCGATAAGCTCGGTCCGATCGACTACTCATCATCAGACAGTGATGAAGTGTTCATCGGAAGAGACTGGGGTCAGGCAAAACCTTACTCAGAGACAGTTGCCGCCCAGATCGACGAGGAAGTCAAGGAGATCATGGACCGCTGCTATCAGGAGGCTAAGGACCTCATTTCTTCTCACATGAACGTTCTTGAGGCATGTGCCGAGAAACTCATGCAGAAGGAAAAGATCATGAGGGAAGAGTTCGAAGCTCTGTTCGAACAGCCGGCTGATCCTGATCCGGATATTCCGGTGGATGCGATCCCCGAGTTATGATCAATGATCTGATCTACGGCTGCCACTTATGTGGCAGCCGTTTTTTATTGCCATTTACGCATGGCGGATTGATTTGAGGCAGGACATATGGTAAAATACGAACAGATGTTCGGAGGGGCCGCATGGATCAGCAAAAGGCATATCTGGTAATAGATCTCAAGTCATTCTACGCGTCAGTAGAGTGTGCTGAACGCGGCCTTGACCCCATGACCACAAAACTGGTGGTGGCGGATCCTTCCAGGACCGAGGGTACCATCTGCCTGGCCGTTTCACCTGCGATGAAACGCCTCGGTGTGAAAAACAGATGCAGGCTCTTCCAGATCCCGAAAACCCTGGATTTTATCATCGCCAGACCGCGCATGCAGCTGTACATCAATTACAGTGCGAGGATATATGCGATCTACCTCAAGTATTTTTCATCAGAGGACATCCATGTTTATTCAGTCGATGAGGCTTTTATGGATGCAACGCATTATCTGAAACTGTATAATATGACAGTAAAGGAACTTGCGAAGAAGATCCTGAAGGACATAAGGGACACGCTCGGACTGTACGCGACATGCGGGATCGGAACGAACATGTACCTTGCCAAGATCGCGCTGGACATCATGGCCAAGCACGCGCCTGATTTCATAGCCGAGCTGGATGAGGAAGGTTACAGAAAGCAGCTGTGGGAACACCGGCCCCTGACAGATTTCTGGATGATAGGCCGGGGTACGGTAAAGAGACTGGCAGGCATAGGCGTCTATACGATGAAAGACGTGGCCATGTGCGATGAAAAGCTCCTTTTCCGCCTGTTCGGGATCAACGCCGAGCTCCTGATGGACCACGCCTGGGGCATAGAGCCGACTGAGATCAGCGACATTAAGAACTACAGGGCAAAGTCATCATCCCTGTCCAAAGGGCAGGTCCTTCCGCGCGACTACAGCCATGCAGAGTGCAGGCTCATAGTTAAGGAGATGACAGAGCTGCTGTGCCTTGAACTTGTAAGGAACCACAAGGTGACGGACAACATTTCCCTCACCCTTGGCTTCTCTTTCGGAGAAATGGCGAAACCGGTCTCAAAGTCGAAGACGATCACGCTGCGCACCAGCTCCAACAGCATACTCGTGCGCCAGATGGCAGCACTTTATGATGAGATAGCGGAAAAGAACCTTTATTACAGGAGGGTATTCATAGGCTTCAATAATCTTGCGGATGAAGACTTGGAACAGACAGACCTGTTCACAAATCCGCAGACCATGTCCAGGGACAGGAAACTGCAGGCGGCGGCACTCGAGATCCAGGAAAGATACGGGAAGAACGCGCTCCTGAAAGGCATGAACCTGGACAGCGCCGCAACAACGACTGAGCGCAATGAGCAGATAGGCGGGCACAGATGCGGTACGGAAGCGGAAACGGAGATACGCGGTGGAAGTGAGAACTGAAAGACCTCCCAAGATCCGGACACCCATGGAGAAGGGACACAGGGCCAAACTATTTGCCCCGTTTGAGTCACTGGGGTCAATGGATGGTATACTTAAGGCAGTTGAAGAAAACAGGTCCATTGCCGAACTTGAGCACATAAAGGACGGAGAATTTCTGGACTACATGTGCGCGGAAGACATGGACATAGAGGGTATTTGAAAGTGGCAGACCATTTTAAACTGGTATCGGATTATAAGCCTACGGGCGATCAGCCCAGGGCAATAAAGGAACTGGTGGACGGCTTCAGGGAGGGCAACCAGTTCCAGACACTGCTCGGCGTCACCGGTTCCGGCAAGACGTTTACGATGGCGAACGTCATTCAGGAACTGAACAGACCGACCCTTGTCATAGCCCACAACAAGACGCTGGCAGCCCAGCTCTACAGCGAATTCAAGGAGTTCTTCCCGGAAAATGCGGTAGAGTATTTCATTTCCTATTACGATTACTATCAGCCGGAGGCTTATGTGCCTTCAACAGACACATACATTGAGAAGGACGCATCCATAAACGACGAGATAGACAGGCTCCGCCATTCCGCGACCACGTCGCTTGTCGAGCGCAAAGACGTGATCATAGTCGCGTCCGTTTCCTGCATATACGGCATAGGTGATCCCGAGGAATACGCACGCAGCTGCGTTTCACTGAGACCGGGCATGAAGAAGGAGCGCGATGATGTGATCCGCGACCTGATCCGCATACAGTATGACAGGAATGACATGGATTTCCAGAGGGGAACCTTCCGGGTGAGGGGCGACACCATCGAGATCCTTCCGGTAACAACAGAGAAAAACGCGGTCAGGATCGAGTTCTTCGGTGACGAGATCGACAGGATAACCCAGATAGACATACTGACAGGAGAAGCAAAGGCACGGCTTGAGCATGTGGCCATACTGCCGGCGTCATACTATGTTGTCCCGAAGGACAGGATGGAAAAGGCGCTGAAGGGAATAGCTGAAGAACTTGAAGAAAGGTACGAGTGGTTCCGCAGCGAGGACAAGCTCCTTGAGGCACAGCGCATATGGGAGCGGACTAATTTTGACCTTGAGATGCTGAGAGAAACGGGAACCTGTTCGGGAGTCGAGAACTATTCAAGGCATCTGACAGGACTTGCGCCGGGCGAGCCTCCCGCCACGCTCATAGATTTCTTTAAGAATGAGTTCCTCATCATAGTTGATGAGTCCCACATGACGATCCCGCAGATAGGCGCCATGTACGCCGGCGACAGGTCCAGAAAGCAGACGCTTGTTGACTTCGGATTCCGTCTGCCGTCCGCCCTGGATAACAGGCCGCTCAACTTTACCGAGTTCGAACAGAAGATAGACCAGATGATGTTTGTTTCGGCAACACCCGGCAGATATGAAAAAGAGCATGAGCTCATGCGGACCGAGCAGATCATCAGGCCAACAGGGCTGCTGGATCCCAAAGTGGAGGTAAGGCCGATAGAGGGCCAGATAGACGATCTGGTAGCAGAGATCACGAAGGAGACAGACAAGGGGAACAAAGTACTGGTAACGACGCTTACCAAGAAGATGGCCGAGGATCTTACCGATTATCTCCATGAAGTAGGCATAAGAGTAAGGTATCTCCACTCCGACATTGCCGCGCTTGAGAGAACCGAGATAATCCGTGACATGAGGCTTGACATATTTGATGTTCTTGTGGGTATAAACCTCCTGCGTGAAGGTCTCGACATTCCCGAGATCTCGCTGGTCGCCATTCTGGACGCGGATAAGGAAGGGTTCCTGCGGAGCGAGACGAGTCTTATCCAGACCATAGGCAGGGCATCACGAAATTCCGAAGGTCATGTCATCATGTACGCCGACATGATAACCGACTCCATGCACGCGGCAATTTCCGAGACGGACAGAAGACGGTCCATCCAGCAGGCTTACAATGACGAACACGGCATAACGCCCCAGACGATAAAGAAAGCGGTAAGAGACCTCATAAGCATCACCAAGGAGGCTGCCCGTTCTGTCAGCAAACTAGAAAAAGATCCCGAATCCATGTCCCGGGGCGAGCTTGAAAAACTCATCACAAAGATCCGCAAGCAGATGGAAAAGGCAGCGGCGGACCTGGATTTCGAGACTGCGGCACACCTGCGTGACCAGATGTTTGAGCTGAAGAGCAGGCTTAAATGAGAATTTGACTGATATTGTATATCCCGCTATAATTAATGCATATACATTTTCTGCATAGATAAAGGGGGATAAACAATGATCAGAACCGAATTAAACCATGATGTGGCACAGCCTTTGATCACAAAGCTGATAGCTGATACTTATGATAATAAGATCCACTGGGTCAGGGAAGATATAGACAGGAATGTTGATATCCCTGAGTCGATGCAGGTGCCGCTTACCACAGCACATGTTGACTATCATTTTGCAGCACAGCTGTCAGAGGATGTAAAATGCCACTTCCAGCATCTGAACTCGCTTTATTTTGTCTGGATGGAAAACCGTAATGAAGGCTTCGCTTACTTTTCAGGCGGTCTTTACAGCATGCCCAGATTTGTAGACGGAATAGTCGAACTTTCCAAGGCTATCTACAAAGTGACACACGATGACCAGGCGATCGTGGAAGAGATAAAAGCATATATTAATTCCTGATCCCGGGAAATATCGGAAAAAGAGCAAGGCATCTGTTCCGGATGGGACAGATGCCTTTAATATCCCAAGCATTAAAGGTTAGACAATGGCAGCAGAAGAACAGAAGATCATCAGGATCAAAGGAGCTTCAGAGAACAATCTGAAGTCGGTCGATCTGGACATACCCAGAAATGAAATGGTGGTATTTACAGGCCTTTCAGGGTCCGGTAAATCATCGCTTGCATTTGACACAATTTACGCTGAAGGGCAGAGGCGCTACATGGAGTCTCTGTCGTCTTACGCACGTCAGTTCCTCGGGCAGATGGAAAAACCGAAGGTCGACATGATCGAAGGGCTTTCACCTGCAATCTCCATCGACCAGAAATCCACGAACAGGAACCCCAGGTCAACAGTCGGCACTGTGACAGAGATACATGACTACTTAAGACTGCTGTATGCGCGTACAGGCATACCGCATTGCTACAACTGCGGCCGGGAGATCAGCAGGCAGAGCGTGGACCAGATGGTGGAGGCGGTCATGAGCCTTCCGGAAGGGACAAGGCTCCAGATCCTTGCGCCTGTCGTAAGAGGCAGGAAAGGCGAGCATGTCAAACTGCTGGAAAGCGCCAGAAAGGCGGGATATGTCCGCGCAAGGGTGGACGGCATC
Organism: Lachnospiraceae bacterium; assembly: GCA_045595385.1. Classification (GTDB taxonomy): domain Bacteria; phylum Bacillota; class Clostridia; order Lachnospirales; family Lachnospiraceae; genus RGIG5612. The sequence goes on from JAZOAJ010000279.1 coordinate 12,351, forward strand.
CTGTATGAACTTGACGAGGAGATAAACCTCGACAAGAACTTCAAGCATAACATAGACATAGTGGTAGACCGTCTTGTGATAAAAGAAGGCCTTGAGTCCAGGCTTACCGATTCGATAGAGGCAGTGCTTCAGATGGCTGAAGGGCTGATGACGGTACAGATCGTCAGCTGGCCGGAGGGAGCGGTAAAACCGGACCCCGAAGAAAAGTCGCTGTATGTGGATGCCAACAATGAGATACATTTCTCCAGCAACTTCAGCTGCCCGGACTGCGGAATAAGCGTCTCGGAGATAGAACCAAGGAACTTTTCATTCAACAATCCGTTTGGTGCCTGCCCTTCATGCGCGGGACTCGGATACAAGATGGAATTCGACCCGGACCTCCTGATCCCCGATAAGAGCCTTTCGATCGCGGAAGGCGCGATCGCGGTACCGGGATGGCAGAGCTCGGGAAAGGACGGGAGTTTTTCCAACAGACTCCTGCAG
>JAZOAJ010000280.1:0-6487 GCA_045595385.1 Lachnospiraceae bacterium
AGGGCGCGTGAAGAAAATATCGACGTTATTCTTATTGGAGATGGCTTGTAACAGGTCACAAGAGTAGGAATTTGTTTTTAGGAATACGAACATGGGCAGATCCTCGGGCAGCTGTTACTATTCAAACAATTAAAGGCAGAATTCCATAAATAAATAAGAGCAAAGGAGGAAGAAACTATGCTGCTGATAACCGGAGCTAACGGAAATGTTGGCCGCAGGATCACACCTGTCATGATCGAAAAAGGGTTTGATGTCAAAGTCTTTGATATATCACCAAGTGTTGAACATTACATGGACGAAGGAGCAAAAGCGTTCTGCGTCGGTGATGGGTCTGTCAGGGCTGATCTTGACAAGGCAATGGAAGGGGTCGATCAGATTCTCTATATACCGCCAGGGGGAACGTTTCAGGAAACCAAAATGGCAGTTAATTGCATTGACGCGGCTGTTGATGCCGGTGTTAAACAGTTTGTCATGCTTTCGGTTATTCATCCGCTTCTGGACACGCTGCATCAGCATACTATGAAGCTGAATGCCGAGCGTCATCTTGTATATACAGGAATGAGCAAGAACCTCAATTACACTATTCTACAGCCTACACATTATAACCATAACATCGTGGTTCAGAAGGTTCTGGATTCAGGCGAGATTGAATGCTACAGCGGTGAGAAGAAAGTGCATTTTGTTGATGCCGAAGATGTTGCAGAAGTTGCAGTGAAAGTTCTAAGCGAAGGTGTAAAGCACAGCAATGCGACTTACGAGCTGTGCGGGCCGTGCGCATACACAGGAAAAGAAATCGAAGACATTTTCAACCGGGTTGCCGGAACCAATGTGACAACCAGATATTTCACGGAAAAAGATATGGAGCAGATCGTTGGACATGGAATCATGGACAGTTACAACAAAGAACTTGTCTATGCTCTGCAGCGAACATATGTAACATGGGGCTTCAGTGGAAACGGAAATGTTCTTGAATGGCTCCTTGGACGTCCGGGAAAGACTTTGGATGAGTACCTGCGTAAGGAACTGACAAAATTGGGACATCCTGTAGTCGGATAATCAATGCTGATGATATATAAAAAGGAGGATAAACCATGTGGAGCGTATTTCAGCCGGTTGATGTAATTTTCGGAGCGGGCAGTATCAGGAAAATAGAAGATGTACTGAAAAAGGTGAATTGTGAGAGAGCTTTTCTGATCGCGACCCCTTCTTCGGTGAGAAACGGAACTGCGGACAGACTCAAAGAATATGCGAACGGCCGCATCGTTGGTATCTCTTCTGATGTGCATCCGGATGCATCAGTAGAAGATGTAGACAGCAATACAGAAAAAGCTCTGGCGCTGAATGCAGACTGTGTGATCGGGCTTGGAGGTGGCAGCGCTATGGATTGCACCAAAGGGGTGGCTATTTGTGTCAAACAGGGACTGCGCGGTGGAGATATTATTTTTGGCGTACAGAATGTAGAGGCTGTGCCTATAGTTATGATTCCTACTACTGCAGGTACAGGAAGTGAAGTGACTCAGGGTGCAGGCATCACTGACAAAGTGAAGGGGATTCCTGGCGGGATTGACGGACGCTTTGCCACTGCTGCCATCGTTGACCCTGAACTGACCTACTCCATGCCTCGTTCAGTAACGATCGACTCGGGCTTTGACGCACTTGCTCATGCACTGGATACTCTTTCCAGGAAGAACCTGCATCCATATTCAAAGCAGATTGCAGTTTACGCAGCAAGGCAGATCCTGGAGAATCTGGAAACTGTTGTTAAAGAGCCGGATAATCACGAGGCCCGAGGGGCTATGATGGAAGCGAGCCTGTTGGCAGGGCTTGCATGCTCTCAGACCGGACTTGCAGGTCCGCATGCCTGTGGTGTTGTGCTGGGCGGAATGTTCCAGCTGCCTCATGGCGCAGCAGTAGCTTTCACACTGGACCGCTGGCTTCGTCTGAATGCAGAGGAGAACCCGCTTATCGACAGCTATGCTAAAGAAATCGGGTTTAGTGATGCCGGAGCTTTAGCTGACAGGATCATAGAGTTGAAAAAGGAGTTTGGGATGCCGCTTACTTTGAGTGAGCTCGGTGGTAATGAGGCAATAATCGAACCTCTGGCCCAGGGAGCTGCATCAAATTTCTTCGGATGGATGGAAGGAAACTGCGCGCCTCAGAGTCTGGAACAGATGCGTGAATTCTATAGGGATATGCTTTAGGACACAGAGATGTCATAAACTGCCGAGATACCGGAATCTGTGATGTTTGCAGACAGGACATTCAGGGTCAGCAGCGACAGGTATATTCAGAGAGATATTACCCCACAGATCTATATACTGCTTTCCCCGGCGCACTGCGTCAGACCCGGTAAGGATCTTGATGGCTTCGCAGCTCTGGAGAGCGGACACAGTTACTGTCACAGGACCGAGTATCCCGGCAGTCTGCGTGGACATGCAGGGTATATCGACTTCAGCAGCATCAGAGGTGCCGGTCTGACATACCAGGCAGGGACCTCCGGGAAGAATGCTTGATACCATACCTTCTGTTCCGATCACGCCGCCGTATATCCAGGGCAGCTTATGATGCACACAGTATTCATTGATTAGAAATCTGGATTCATAATTATCTGTAGAATCGATCACCAGATCTATACCGGACAGCAGGGAACTTATATTGAGCGCCGTAAGGCGCTCTTTAATTGGTTCTATTGTGATATCTGAATTGACAGAATGCAGATATTCATATGCGGCATCTGCCTTATATCTCTGTAATGCAGCATCTCTTTCGTTGTAAATAAACTGCCTCTGCAGATTGATCAGCTCAACTATGTCGCCGTCAATAAGACGCAGCATACCGATGCCTGCTCTTGTCATAAGTTCAGCATTAACAGAGCCGAGCGCTCCCAGACCGACAATTGCAACTGCAGAGCTGCTGATTCGTTCCTGGCCTTCGAGCCCTATGCATCTCAGTGTTTCCTGTCTGATATATCTGCTCTCCATGTGATCTAACCTCCTGGCGCCAGATAACGTAGCAGGCGTACCGTGTCGCCGTGATGCAGCTCATACTGGTCGAAGTTCTCCATGAGGAACTTACCGTCTACCATCATATAAATACCTTTGTACGGATAGTACTTCAACAGGTCTGCGGCAGTAGCGCCGTCAGGGAGTTCGATCTCTCTTTCATTCATCATGAAGAGAGCTTTGACTGTTATCATTATGGAACCTCCTTAAAAAGTATTATGAGTCAGATCTGCAGTTTCATATATTGAAAGATACAGGGCGGTGATCTCCCTGCAATTAGTCAGGTCTATGTTAAACAACTCATTGATCCTCTGCATACGGTATATGACAGTGTTGCGATGAACATTAAGATCGTTTGCCGTAAGTCTGGAACTCAGATTATGCAGTAGATAGGAGCAAAGTGTCGGATAGTATTCTGTACAATGCGCCTTATCATACTCTTTGATTTTGTGCATTACTGAACCTGAGAAGAGATCAGCGCGTTCTTCGGTTGTGAGGTGTAACAAGAGAGAAATAGGTATTTTGTAATCGCTCACAAGCACCAGGTTCGTGTTGATACGCTCAGTTCTCGCAAGGGCCAAAGCATACTTTGCCGTCTGCAGCTGTTGACTGATCGCCGACAGATTTTCAAAAGGGTCACTAAGTGTGACATATTCAGTATCAGGAAGCTTTTCTGATATCAGGTGAGGATATTCCTGGTTCCTGCTATGAAAAAGAACAAATATGCCATTTTCATGTTCAGTACACCATATGTTCTCGTGTGAATGGCAGAACGCTAAAATAGTTGAACGGTTTGACAGGTATCGGGAAGGATCTTCAGGTTCGATCCACATAAGCTGCCATACTACGTCCTTGCTTAGGGCAAAACTGCTGCTGTCCTGTTGCTGGAAGTAGTTATCCCATTCACCATTCAGTATGCCTTTGAGGTATGCCTGAACGGGGTCGAATGTGTCAGAGGACAGATATTTTCTCAGCTGTAGGGCAAGGAGGAAGACTGAAGCAGCTTCCTCTATTACTGGGAAGGCAGCTTCCACATCTATTTCATGAGTGATGGGACAATCTATAATGGCGGCAATGCTGCCATTCCATATGCATCCGCTTATGATTCTTTTATAGTGCACATAAGGGAAGGTGTGTACTGCCGCCTTTCCCCTGTACAGCTTCTCATTGAAAAGATGCCTTTCCCTTGTAAGCTCCTCCTCTGTACACATTTCCGGACCGCGGATATAGTCCTCGATCAGATATTCAGTATAGTCTTCCGATCGGGCAATAAGTGTTCGCGTAGCCAGGGTCAGCGCTACTGGCAGCCCAGTAGCTTGTGCCGTAATATTGCATATATTGTTCAGATTGGCTCCCCTTGTTATCTCATCCAGATATTTTATCTTGATATCCCTGATAAGGTCTGTTTCAGCGGTCATATAGGTCTCCTGCCACTTATTGGTTCAAAACTCTCTTGCAGCGTATCTGGTTTTATGGATCTGTTTCATTGAGATGTATTTCAAAAAAAGTATAGCACAGAGTATTGACCGTTTATATGGATTATGTGAACACAGGTTAACAAATGCTTTTGCCTCGTCTACTGATGTTGTGAGAAGTCACAAGTGTTCTCTTGTGTATTTAAGAATCGAAATATGTTCATTATATATGTCCATTGATAATATGCATTCAGTCAGACTGGGAGCTCAGAAGATGATTCAGGAACCCGGCGGATAAGTAATGCTCTTGAACAGAAAAGGGAGAATGCTATGAGTAAAAAGATAGAAATGACGATCAATGGCAAAAAAGAAACATTCTACATTGGTCATGCTTTCGGAGACAGGTGGATGGTACCAGATGAGGAGACCCTGTCGCAGACATTGCGAGAGAGACTCAATCTCACTGGGACTAAAGAAGCCTGCGGACAGGGAGCATGTGGATGCTGCACTGTCTTGCTTGATGACTGGGCAGTTCCGAGCTGCCAGATACTTACAGCCGACTGCGACGGGAAGACTGTAGTTACCATAGAGGGGCTGCAGGATCCTGTAACAGGTGAGCTTGACCCGATCCAGCAGAAGTTTATTGACTATGCGGCATTTCAGTGCGGATTCTGCACACCGGGAATCATCATGGCACTCAAGGGCCTTATGATCCACAATCCGCACCCTACACGTGAGGAGATCGAGGAAGCCCTCTCCGGCAATCAGTGCAGATGTATCAGCCAGTATCATGTAATCGATGCAGCGGTCGATCTGGCCGGGCAGAATGCGTAAGGAGGAAGTTATGGCTAAAGAATTCCGTTATATAGGTAAGAATTCGACTCGTTTCGACGCTCCTGAAGTCGTTACAGGCAAAGCGATCTTCCTGGATGATTTCAAGATGGAGGATTGTCTGTATGCCAAGACTCTGAGGAGCCCGCATCCTCATGCGAGGATTACCAAAATAGATATTTCCAAGGCGGAAGCTTTTCCGGGCGTAAGAAACGTACTGTATTACGGCAATCTTCCTGAACCGGTAAAGCATTGGGGACTCAATATGCCGCCGCTCAGCCCTGTTCTCAGACAGGTGGTATCGTTTGTAGGTGACGCTGTTGCTATCGTTACTGCAGATACACCTCAGATCGCAGAAGAGGCATTGGATCTGATCGATGTTGAATATGAGCTGCTTGAGCCGGTCTACCATGTACGTGATGCAGTAAAGCCTGATGCTCCGAGAGTTCACGAAGAATTCCCTACCAACGTTCTTCCTAATGTCAAGTTCATCGGAGAAGATCCTCTGATGCATCTTGTCCGCGGAGACGTAGAGAAGGCTTTTGCAGAGTGTGACTATATTGTCGAAGGCGAAAACGACTACAGTGCTCTTGGATGCCCTATGGCCATGGAGCCGCCTGCAGTAATCATGAAGTTCGAGAAGGGAAGATTAAAATCCTGGGCAACTACTCAGAACACAATGATGTACACAGGCAATATTGGCGGCAGAATGTGCGGCCAGCCTATAGATAACACAGTATTCAACCTCGGCGGAGGATTTGGTAACAAGTCAGAGCTGGCTGTCATTTCTCTCGAGGCTGCGGCAGCTGCTTACGCAACAGGCAAAGCGGTGCGTATCACAATGACTAAATCAGAGCAGCTGATCATCCACGACCAGAGAATAGGTATGAGTTTCGAAGGGAAGCTCGGTATCAAGGATGGAATCATCCACGCGATCACAGGAACATTCCTGCTTGACTGCGGAGCGTTCAACAGCGTCGGACAGCTTCAGATCGGCGTAGGACTCGGTGAGACACAGATCGCTTTCGGAAAGTGCAAGAACTGGGATGTTGAAGGCAAACTGGTCATGACCAACCATGTACAGACCGGTCCTGTAAGAGGATTCGGCGGACTTGAGTGCAAAGCTACTTTGATGCCTCTCGCGACACGCGCAGCTGAACTTGCAGGGATCGATCCGGTCGAATTCCTCAAGATGAACTTCGCTCAGACAGGAGATGACTGGATCTGGAGAAACTCTTT
>JAZOAJ010000281.1:0-2470 GCA_045595385.1 Lachnospiraceae bacterium
CGGGACCTGTCGACACGGACTTTTATATGAAATCCGGAGGCAGAAAACCGAAGCTGATCATGAGTGCGGAAAAGACCGCACAGACCGCATACCGTGAAATTCAGAAAGCGAAGAAGGTGATCGTGCCGGGTGTTCTGAACAGGCTGGTGCTGGTTCTGCCCGAATCAGTCCGGGTTTCCTATGTGCGGAAAACAAAGCTGAAAAACCTCATGCGCAGACAAAAATGACAGGTCAGCCTGTCATTTTTTGCCGAAGTGTACCCAGCATGGGTGACAGCTAGACGGTGAAAGTCCGTTGCGTGCTTGACAGTGGGAAACGCCAGCCGAAGGCAAGGGTGTCCATCGCGAGGTGGAATCTGAAGGAAGCCGGATGTTTCGTGGGAAAAGACTAACCCGAAACGGGCAAAATCCCGACCTGACGTAGAGAAATCTCATATAAGGTTATTCTGCATGGATGAGAGCGCTTCACAGTTCAAAGTCCAACACTGTCCGGATTGCAGAGTGATAAATGAGGCAGGTACATGGGATGAAAGCTGTCACACCTTACCCGGGGAGGCCTGCAGGGAACGCCCGAAGAAAAGGGCAAGCACTGCTATACATTGAAGGCAGTGTTGAACCTGCATGGAGTCAGCCGACGCCGTAGTAGTGAAGAAGTTCCTGTAATGGGAGTGGAGCGAAGGGCGGAACCAATATGAACCTTGAGTAAATGATTGAAAGAAAGGAGATGCGATGAAAACAGAATATCTCAAAGAAGAGAGCTGTCCGCAAAGGGATAGTACGGAATACGAAGAGTATGCGGAAGCGTTGAGCATCTATCTGCCGGAAGACATGGAAAGAGGACGTGAACTGCAGTCCGAACATCTCATGGAAATGGCAGTATCCCCAAAGAACATGGAGATTGCCATGAAGAGAGTAAGGGCGAACAATGGAGCACCGGGAGCGGATGGGAAGACCGTCCGTGAAACGATTGAATGGATGAGCGACCATTACGCCGAGGTCCAGGCAGAAATGATGGGAGGATATTATCATCCCACAGCCGTAAGACGCAGGGTAATACCGAAGCCGGATGGAGGGGAAAGAAAACTAGGTATCCCCACGGCCAAGGACCGGATCGTTCAGCAGGCAATTGCGCAAATTCTGGTACCCCTTTACGAACCGCAATTCTCGGATAACAGCTTTGGCTACAGACCGGGAAGAAGCGGACAGCAGGCCATTGAAAGGGTGAAGGAATATGCCGAGGCAGGGTATGAATGGGCAGTGGTGCTCGACCTGTCAAAGTATTTTGACACACTGAATCATGACAGACTCATCCGTGAGCTGAGGAAAACAATCAAGGATGAAGCCATGATGAAGCTGATCAAAAAATTCCTGAAAGCCGGAGTAATGGAAAACGGTGTTGTCATTGAAACGACAGAAGGAAGCCCGCAGGGTGGAAATCTGTCACCGCTGCTTGCGAACATCTATCTCAATGAATTTGATATGGAGTACGCAAGAAGAGGAGTACCGGAGATAAGGTACGCAGATGACATCGTACTGCTGGCCAAAAGTAAGCGTGCAGCTGAGCGACTGCTTGAAGGAAGCACAGCTTATCTCGAAGGGAAACTTAAACTCAAAGTTAACAGAGAGAAAAGCAGGATTGTTTCACTTGCGAGCAACCGCGGAAACTTCAAATTCCTTGGATTCAATATGGGCAAGGGAAGAAACGGGAAGTTTCATATCTATGCTCACAGGAAATCCAAGTTGAAGTTTAAAGCCAAACTCAAAGATCTGACATCAAGGAAGAGACCGGGTACATTTCAGCTGATCTGCAGTGAACTCAAGCGGGTTGTCATTGGATGGCTGAACTACTACGGAATAGCCGAGATGAAGAATTGGATCAGCGACACAAACGGATGGCTACAGAGTAGGGTAAGACAGATTATTTGGAAGAGATGGAAGAAGCCGATCACCAAATATCGAAAACTGGTACATCTTGGTACACCGCCAAAGTATGCGTACATGGCGGCCAATACCCGCAGAGGATACTGGTTTACGATACATACAGGTGCGGTCAAACGAGCGCTTTCGAATGAAAAGCTCGAAGGCTGGGGACTGACGAACTTAGTCAAAGCCTACGAGCGTATTCATTCTTATCCGGTTCAACTGCAGTTTATGTTCTAAGTATTGGAAGCGCCGTGTACGGGTCCGTACGCACGGTGCTGTGAGAGGACGGGAGCTAATCACTCCCTCCTACTCGATTGGATTTCTTATTCTTCTTCGAACAGCTTTGCGCCGTTGGAAGCGATGATGTCCTTATACCACCAGAAGGACTTCTTTCTGTAGCGGTTGAATGTGCCGTTGCCATAGTCATCACAATGGACATAGATGAAGCCGTAGCGCTTGCTCATCTGCTTGGTGGATTCGGATACCAGGTCGATACATGCCCATGTTGTGTAGCCGAGCAGCTCAACGCCGTCTTCAACGATCGCATC
>JAZOAJ010000282.1:0-4319 GCA_045595385.1 Lachnospiraceae bacterium
ATGGGACCGGATCCTATGACCATTATTTTATGCAGATCACTCCTTTTTGGCATTGCCTGCCTCCTTGAGAATATTGATGAAATGGTCAAAAAGATATGAGCTGTCCTGCGGACCGGGAGCACTTTCAGGGTGATACTGCACGCTGAAAACTCTGTCACTTATGCATTCGACTCCCTCAACAGTCTGATCGAGAAGGTTTACATGGGTGAGAGAGAGCTTTGTGCTGTTAATGCTTTCAAGATCAACGGCGTAAGAATGATTCTGTGAAGTGATCTCTATCTTTCCGGTCTTAAGGTTTTTAACAGGATGGTTACCGCCTCTGTGGCCAAATTTCAGCTTGTAAGTTTTTGCACCGTAAGCAAGTGAGATTATCTGGTGGCCAAGGCAGATGCCGAACATCGGATATTTTCCTATCAGAGCTCTCACGGTGTTTATTGTCTCAGGGATATCTTCCGGATCCCCCGGGCCGTTGGAAATAAAAATGCCATCCGGAGCAAGCGAATCTATCAGTGATACTGAGGCATTCCATGGTATCACAGTGACAATGCAGCCATATCTGTTCAGGGTGCGGATGATGTTCTGCTTCATTCCGCAGTCAATAGCAGCAATGTGAAATGGTTTCTGCCTCAGCCCGGAGTAAAATGTCTTAGCGGGATAAAATGTACGTGATGAGTTTTTGCTTACAGACGAAACGGCATCTTTGGGCAGGTTTGTTTCCCTAAGCCGGAACAGGCCTTCTTCCAGTGACGTTGAGGCATCTGTTATCAGAACTTTTCCCGAACCGTTTGCTCGGATATGCCGTGTCAGCTTTCTGGTATCGACACCGTATATGCCGGGGATACCGTACTTTTTCATGACATCGGACAGAGTAGCTGCGGACCTGAAATTCGAAGGCTCATCATTATACTCCCTGACGATCAGCGCGCCGATAGTAGGGGTATCTGTTTCATAGTCATCATCCGCCATTCCATAGTTCCCTATGAGCGGATAAGTCATGACAACTGCCTGATAGGTATATGAAGGATCAGACAGGATCTCCTGATAACCGACCATGGATGTATTGAAAACTATCTCACAGACTTTTTCAGAGCCGGATCCGAAAGAATAACCATAGTATTCCTGTCCGTTTTCCAGAATGATCTTTTTGTCATAACCAGCTGTCTTCATATGCCTTTCTCCGATAAACGCGTTTCAAAACGGTCTTTTCTTGTATCTGAAGGGACCGCAGTAGGATAATCCCCGCTGAAACATGCACTGCAGAATCCATTATTCCCTGCTAAACTGCACAGGCTTTCCACAGGCAGATATCCTAAAGAGTCAGCACCTATTATCCGGGCTGTTTCATCAATGCTGTGATGGCACGCGATAAGGGTTTCCTCTGAATCGATGTCCGTACCGTAATAGCATGGATGGAGAAAAGGAGGCGCTGATACCCTCATGTGTATTTCCCTTGCGCCTGCATCTCTTAGTATCCTGACTATCCTGCGGCTTGTAGTGCCGCGGACAATTGAATCGTCAATAAGGACGATACGCTTTCCGCTGACCTCGGTCTTTATGGCAGAAAGCTTTATCTTAACCTGATCCATCCGGTCAGACGGCGCGATAAATGTCCTTCCGATATATTTGTTCTTTATGAACCCTAAGGATAAGGGAATGCCTGACTGACGGCTGAAACCCAAAGCAGCGTCAAGTCCGGAGTCCGGGACACCGATCACGATGTCTGCATCAGCAGGATGGATCCTTGCGAGGATCTCACCTGCGCGTATCCTGGATTCATGAACAGATATCCCGTCTATGACAGAATCCGGTCGCGCGAAATATATATACTCAAATACGCATATTTTTTTGTCCTTTTTTCCACAGTGGTCCCGAAGTGAAGTGACTCCGTTTTTGCTGAAAACAAGTATTTCCCCGGGTTCCAGATCACGTATGAATAATCCTCCTACAGCCTCTATGGCACAGCTTTCGGAAGCGATGACATACATGTTATCCGGCGTCTTTCCGTAGCACAGAGGCCTGAAACCGTATGGATCTCTTGCGCATATCAGTTTCTGCGGAGACATGAGTATGATGGAATACGCTCCGTTAAGCCTGTACATGGCGTTGTTTAAGGCGGCCTCGATCGAAGGTGCTTTAAGGCGTTCCTGTGTCACTATGTATGCTATGGTCTCAGTATCACTTGTGGTATGGAAGATCGCCCCCGACAATTCCAGGGAATTCCTCAGCTCAAAAGCATTTGACAGATTCCCGTTGTGCGCAAGTGCCATATGGCCTTTTATGTGATTGACTTCGATAGGCTGGCAGTTCCTGCGGTTTGTTCCGCCGGTGGTACCATAGCGCACATGAGCTACAGACATGGTGCCTTGCGGAAAAGACTTAAGGATGTCGCTGGTGAACACCTCGTTTACAAGTCCCATGTCTTTATGGGATGAAAATACACCATCATCATTTACTACAATACCGCAGCTTTCCTGTCCGCGGTGCTGAAGGGCGTACAGGCCATAGTAGCTTATGTGCGCCACATCCGCCGGCTCAGACGCGAACAGACCGAAAACACCGCATTCCTCATGAATACTCATTTATCATCTCCATTAAATAAGGTTTACCATTCTGGACAGTGCTTCTTTAGTTTTTTCATATTCGCCAAAAGCTGTCAGACGGAAATACCCCTCACCGCAGGCCCCAAATCCGCTTCCGGGAGTTCCGACCACCTGAGCTTTCTCAAGAAGAAGGTCAAAGAATTCCCAGCTGCTCAGGGAACCGGGAGTCTTCATCCAGATATAAGGAGCATTTATACCGCCGGCTACTGAATATCCGGCATCCTTAAGTGTTGATATGATGAGATCCGCGTTACGCATGTAATAAGCAATCTGATCGCGGGTCTGTTTTTTCCCGTCAGGCGAATAGACTGCTTCTCCTGCACGCTGGATGATGTAGGGAGCGCCGTTGTATTTTGTGCTGTGTCGGCGTGCCCACATGTCATGCAGGGACATGCCGTTGACCTTCAGACATTTAGGTATGACTGTATAACCAAGACGCAGGCCGGTGAATCCTGCGTTCTTTGAAAAAGAGCGTACCTCGACCGAGCAGGCCTGCGCATCTTTGCATTCATAGATCGAATGGGGAAGTGAAGGATCTGAAATGTAAGCCTCATACGCGGCATCGTAAATAATGACCGATCCTGTTTTTAATGCATGGTCGACCCATTCCTGAAGGCGGTCTTTTGAGATCGCAGCTCCTGTGGGGTTATTGGGAAAACAGAGATAGATAAGGCATGGATCGGTGCCTGCAGCTGAAGGCTCCGGAAGGAATCCGGAATCTTCGCGGCAGGGCATGTATCTGATATTTCTTCCTGCCATCAGATTGGAATCTGCGTATACAGGATAAACAGGATCGCAGATGGCAACATCCGTATCTTCAGAAAATAGTTCCTGAAGGTTTCCTATGTCACACTTGGCACCGTCTGAAACGAAGATCTCATCCGGATCGATCCTGCAGCCGCGGGACAGATAATCCTGTTCGCTTATGGTGTCGCGGAGAAAACCGTAGCCCAGATCGGGGGAATATCCGCGGAATGTTTCCCTGCGGCTCTGTTCTTCAACTGCTGCTTCCAGAGCTTTTATTACAGCCGGAGCCAGGGGAAGAGTCACATCCCCTATGCCCAGACGAATGATATCTTTTTCAGGATGCTCCGCGGCATAGACACTTATCTTGTGCGCGATGTTTGAAAAAAGATAGTTTTCTGATAATCCAAGGTAGTTTTTATTTGTCTTCAGCATTTGTTCACTCCCTGTAGTCATAAGTACCCGTAAACACTGTTTCCGCGGGTCCTGTCATGAATATGTGGTTGGACTTCCTGTCCCATTTTATGGATAGTTCACCGCCAATGACTGAAACATTTACTTCCGTGTCAGTACGATTATTGAGCACGCATGCGACAACGCTTGCGCAGCATCCTGTCCCGCAGCAGAGAGTTTCTCCGGCGCCTCTCTCCCATACCCGCATCTCTATATGCGATCGGTCGATCACCCGGACAAATTCTGTATTTGTGCGCTGTGGGAATCTCACATGGTTTTCAAAAAGAGGCCCTGTTTTTTCAATCTCAAAAGATGAAAGGTCAAAACCGCATGTATCAGGGAGATCGGTAAATATGACCGCATGGGGGTTCCCCATGGAAACACAGGTCATTTTATAAGGTTCCCCGTCAACATTGATGGGACCGGAAATGACAGTTTCATCAACTGAAATGACAGGGATCTCAGAGGCTGTAAGGGCCGGTTCTCCCATGTCAACAGTTACCGTTTTTACGCATCCGTTTT
>JAZOAJ010000283.1:0-10245 GCA_045595385.1 Lachnospiraceae bacterium
GTATGTGATCACCGCTCCGGCCGATCAGGTCTACAGGCAGCTGTTTTCCCAGTATCCAAGCGAGGAAGCCATCAGCCACACCGCCATCATGGTAAACTTTGACAGCGAGACCACAGAGAAGATAAACCAGATGTGGATCAACGTCAGGTGCTTCAACATACTTGACACTCCCGTATGGGTATGGGTCATATGCGGCGTGGTAGCTGCAACGATCGTCATTCTTGTCATACGAAGGCTCAGAAAGAAATACTGAAACAAAAAGGACTGCCGCGATAACCGGCAGTCCTTTGTTCATCTTATGCTGTGCGTTCAGATCGATGCAAGCGACTGGATGGCATTGTCCGGGATGATGAGTTCAAAGTGCTCGCGAAGGAATGCCTTCCTTGAAGCATTTGAGACCTCCTTGCGGCCGTACTCAAGGGCAAGTGAGCACACATGTCCGAACATGTTGACGGAACGGGTCGAATTGACGAGCAGCAGATAATATCTGCCGTCATCTTCCGATCTGTACAGAGAGCTCTTTCCCTTAAAGCCGTCTCCCGCGGCATGGGCGTAATCTATGACCGTCGCAAGATCGTCAAAGGAATAGATCCTCTCGAGCGGTGAAGACTTCTTTACAGCGGAGGCGGGTTCGGTTGTTAGACTGATCTTTCCTTTTACTGCCGGGCCTTCAGAGCCGTTCTCGAAGAAACGGTCATCGGACAGGCTGTCGATGATATCCTCAAGTTCGTCCCTTTCCTCTTCAGAGGGTCCGCTGCCGTGCATGATGAAGTCAGACATATTTGAAAGGCCGGAAAATCCCTGGTCAAGGTCTTCCGGATCATCGATCTTGGTTATCATCAGGACGATCGTGTCCATGGATACCGGTATGGCTTCGATCATGAGAGATTCTGTAGCTTCAAATCCGAACTCGGCAAAAGCCTGATCCATCATGTCCTGGAACAGGTCCTTGGTCTTTTCCGTGCCGTAAGCCAGCTCGCTGAGCCTGATATGATGGCCTGCAAGATCCGAACGGGTAAGAGTGCACTTTATCTGATTTTCGTTAATGAGTTCGATTTTCATACAGAAAGAATACTTGAATATCATTGAAAAATCAACAGTTAAATATTATAATGGCGGTGCGTAAGCCGGAAGGCGCTAAAGGTTTTCTTATATGCCTGCAGCCGCAATTCTAACATTCTTAAGGATCCGTTTCGGATCCGGAAATCCCATTTTTAAACTGCCTTGCTGTTTATGCAACGCGCACGGGACATGGATATTATCACGTTTTTTCAGGCACCTTTTTTCCCGTGCAGCAATCACACAGAAAGGAGGGAAAATGACTGAGAGAGAAAAAATAAGATTCATAGACTATCTAAGGCTCCGCACCAGGCTGAAAGATGCCTCAGACGGAGGCGCCATGCTGATGCTCGACGGATGCCCCGGCAGTGCCGATACGATAGCATCGGTATGCGTGTTCAACGATACCGGCTATTACATGAATGAACTGAAACACGGCTCTGACGGGAATCCCGGAGTGATCCTTGTCGGTCTCGGACATGAAAATGACTGAAGATGCGGGAAGGCGCGCATGAGAGAGGATCTCTAACCGGACCATGTAAGATTTGCGTTGCCTGCCCCATTGGTGTATAATACCTTTGCTTTTTATGCAAAAGTGAGAGGTAATCATGGCGAAGACTAAAAGAAAAACTGCCAGAACGCGCAGAAAGAAAAAGGTAAATGTAAAGGCGATCGTGCTGCTCGCAGTAGCGGTGATCATCGCTCTGGCGATAATCGCTGCCATAATCCTGGTCATAAGGTTCTTAGGGCAGAGGAAAGCCCCCGCCAAGGAAATGACGGATCTTAAGTACTATTACAATCTTTCCGCCAATCCGGCGGAAGGGCGGCAGATGGCCGGACCTGATGAGCTGGCCATAGTATTTGAGGACGATATCCTGACGGAAAGGGCTTTCATAAAGGATTCTGAAGTTTACATCAGGCTCGGTCTGGTGACCGACAACATAGATGACAGGTTCTATTATGACAGCAATGAGCAGGTGCTCATCGTGACCGATGCCGTAACATCGCGTGCTGTCTACATGGAACAGTCCGGATATATTACAGGCGATGGCCAGGTAAACACGGATTACGTCATACTTACCGAGAAAAACGGCACGCCGTATGTCGCTGTCGATTTCATGAGTGACTTCAGCAGTGCGTATTACAGTGTTTATGAGGATCCCGCAAGGATCGTCATCACATATGAAGTCGGTGAAAAGACTTTCTGTGACGCGAAAAAGCGCACCGAGATCAGGGTACTCGGAGGAGTTAAGTCCGAGGTTGTCGGAATGGTAGATGCCGGTTCCAAACTGAAGGTCCTGGATGACCTGGACGACTGGCTCGAGGTCGTGAGTACTGAAGGCTGGAAAGGCTATGTGGCCACTTCAGCTGTCAGCGAACAGTACACAGAGACCATAGAGAGCGATTACGACGAGCCGGAGTATGTTTCCAAGAACATCGGCAAAGCCGTAAAACTCGGATGGGCATCCATAGACAACTATGACGGCAATGACGAATATGACAACTTCACATCAGACAGCGACGGCATCCTCAACGTATACTGCCCGACCTGGTACGGACTCAATGGTACAGACGGAGAGATCAACGATCTGGCGGATCAGGATTATGTAGACCAGGCACACGAGGACGGATATCTTGTCTGGGCGATGTTTGCCGACAAGAGCGCTGAATATGCCGAGCAGGTGCTCACCCATACATCAACAAGGCTGAAGGTTGAAGACCAGATCATCAACAGCGTGCTTTCACACGGGATGGACGGCATCAACATAGACTTTGAGCATATCAACGGTTCATACGGAAACGCTTATCTCCAGTTCCTGAGGGAGATGTCGATCAGGTGCCGCCTGAACGATCTGTACCTGAGCGTCGATAACTATGCTCCTTATGAGTACAATGCCTGCTATCATATCACTGATCAGGGTACGCTGTGCGATTATGTATTCCTCATGGCATACGACGACTATGTGGGAAGCGGGGAAGTCGGACCGAACTCTTCACTGGTATTCATCAGGGAAGTTCTGGAACTGACTTTATCCAAAGTATCCGCTTCAGAGAAAGTGGTAGTCGGTCTTCCGTTCTATTCAAGAGTATGGGCAAGAACAGAGGAAGGGTCCCTTTCCAGGAAAGAGTACACGATGGATAATGCCTGGGATCTCATGAATGAAGTCGGCGAGGATCCCGAATGGGATGCGGAATCCGGCACATGGACCACTGAATACACGATCTCGGATACCACATATTATGCGTGGCTCGAAGATGAAGCCACGATCAGGGAAAAGCTGAACCTTGTGAAAGAGTATGACGTCGGAGGAGTGGCATTCTGGTGCCTGGGACAGGAGTTCACATCAGTATGGGACGAGGTTGCAGGATATTAAGAACAGCGGGGTGCTTGCATGCGGCAGGCACCCCTTAAAAACAGCATTAAACGGAGGAACGGGCGTGAACATAGGAATAGCGGGACTCGGACTTATAGGCGGGAGCATTGCCAGGGCATTTAAACATGACACAACGGACACCGTGTTCGGATATGACCGCACACCGTCAGTCGTGCGCAAAGCCCTTCTCATGGAAGCCATTGACATTGAGCTGGATGAGGAAAAGCTCGGCATCTGCGACGTGGTCATTGTCGCGATGTATCCGGAAGCATCCGCGGATTTCATAGAGAGGAATGCGGACAGGTTCAAAAAAGGAGCTGTCGTCATGGACATCTGCGGAGTGAAGAAATATGTATGCGACCGCATATGGCCCATCGCAAATGAGAAGGGATTCATTTTCCTGGGGACGCATCCGATGGCAGGCACAGAAAGATCCGGATTTGACAATTCCACCCACAGGATGTTCAATAACGCATCCATGATCCTGGTGCCTCAGGAGGGTACGCCGGAGAAAGTCATTACAAAAGTCTCCAAGCTGTGGGGCTCGATAGGATTTACGAACATAGAGGTGACCACAGCGGAAAACCATGACAGGATCATTGCTTATACATCCCAGCTCGCGCATGTCACTTCAAATGCTTACATTAAAAGCCCTACCGCGCTTGACCACCGGGGATTCTCGGCAGGCAGCTACAAGGACCTGACCAGGGTTGCATATCTGAACGAGAACATGTGGACTGAGCTTTTCCTTGAAAACAGGGACAATCTCCTGAAAGAGACAGAACATCTGATCGCAGCGCTTACCGAATATGCCGACGCGCTGAGAGACAATGATGCTGAAAAACTGAGGGAACTGCTTAAGGCGGGAAGAGAACTGAAGGAAGAAGCAGACAGGTACGATCTGAAATGAAAAAAGTCCTGAGCCGTGAAGAAAAATACATGAAAGAAGCCCTCCGGCAGGCGAAGAAAGCCAGCGACATGGGGGAAGTGCCGATTGGCTGCGTGGTTGTCCTTGACGACCGGATCATAGGCAGGGGTTACAACAGAAGGACGAGCGACCACAGCACGCTTGCCCATGCGGAGATCATAGCCATCAGGAAGGCATGCAGGCATGTAAAGGACTGGAGGCTTGATGACGCTGAGATATACGTCACCCTTGAACCCTGCCAGATGTGTTCGGGTGCCATAATCCAGGCAAGGATCAGAAAACTGTTCATCGGGGCAATGAACCCGAAGGCCGGATGCGCGGGAAGCCTGATAAACATCTTTGAAGTACCCGGGTTCAACCACTATGTCGAAGTCACAAAAGGTATAATGGAGGAGGAATGCTCCGCCATTCTTAAGGATTTTTTTGTCCGGCTGAGACAGCGGCTGAAGGAAGAGAAAACGAACCTTGACTTGAAAAATGACAGCATCTATAATTAGCAGGTCCGTTTACCGCTGTTTTTCAGAGCCGGCTCTGTCCGGGTCCGATGCAACGGAAATCCACGAACCGTGTCAGGTCGGGAACGAAGCAGCACTAAGAGGAACCTTCTGTGTGACGTCGGGAAGCCCTGGCAGGGTCGGCTGTGGAAGACAGCGGGGACAATACGGGAATCGCATGAGCGGTTCCTTTTTTATTTTGGAAGATTTAAGACTGCTAAATATTGAATATGAATTTTTCATATGTTACTATATATTGGTATATTTGTAGGAATATATAAATTAGAGCAGTTACCGGAGAATGATCATGTCTTACATGGCCCTTTACAGAAAATTCAGACCGCAGACTTTTGAACAGGTCAAGGGACAGGACCATGTAGTTCGGACTCTTAAGAATCAGATAAAGAACAACAGAATAGGACATGCATATCTGTTTACCGGTACCAGGGGCACCGGCAAGACCAGTGTCGCCAAACTGTTCGCAAAAGCGATCAACTGCCTTGACCCCAGGGACGGAGAACCCTGCAACTGCTGCGAAGTCTGCCTTGCAACCCAGAAGGATTCCTTCATGGACATAGTCGAAATTGATGCCGCTTCCAACACCGGCGTTGATGATGTCAGGAGGATCATAGAGGAAGTCAGATACACACCGGTAAAGGGCAGATACAAAGTATATATCATAGATGAGGCGCACATGCTCTCGGCGTCGGCGTTCAACGCGTTCCTTAAGACACTTGAAGAGCCGCCCTCGTATGCGGTGTTCATACTGGCCACGACTGAACCCCACAAGCTGCCGATAACCATCCTTTCGAGATGCCAGAGGTACGATTTCCACAGGATCGATACTCCGACGATCGCTGCGAACCTGAAGATGCTCACTGAGCAGGAGGGCGTGGAAGCGGAGGATAAGGCGCTCGCTTATATCGCCAGGGTCGGCGACGGTTCCATGAGGGATTCGATAAGCCTGTTGGATAAGTGCATAGCCTTCAGTCTTGGCGAAAAACTTACATATGAAAATGTGCTCCAGACGCTTGGCGTTGTGGATACAGATATTTTTTCAAGGGTATTCCGCGCAGTGCTCGGCTCAGATGCCTCTTCGGCGCTGAGGGAGCTTGAAAAAGCAGTGGATGAAGGAAAGGATCTTTCCCAGTTCATCAGCGATTTCGTCTGGTATCTCAGGAATCTGCTGCTGGTAAATGCGGGCGGCAGCTCGGTTGATGACCTGCTCGGCGTGTCGGAGGAAAACCTTAAGAAACTCAAAGAGGACGCGCATCTGGCCGATGCCCCGACACTGATGAGATACATACGCATACTCTCGGAGCTGCTGGGTGAAATGAGATTCTCAATGACCAAGCAGATACTTGCGGAGGTAGCCTTCATAAAGCTTGCCAAGCCTCAGATGGAAACAGACAGCGCTTCTCTGGCGGACAGGATCAGGCAGCTTGAAAGTGAGATAAGCTCAGGGCATTTTACGCCGGCTCCGTTACGGTCAGCGGATGAGAGCAGCATTATCACGCAGGACACTCCTGAAGAGGACAGCATATTTGATTTCATACCCGTTCAGGAAGAGCCTCCGGTGACCGGGCCGGCAGAAAAAAGCAGCCCTGCTGGTTCTGCCTGCGCGTATTGGGGGGATGTCCTGTCAGCCTGTGACAGCATGTTCCTTAAGATGGCGCTTAAGAATTCCGAACCGGTTGAGGATGAGAACGGTGTCACAATATATTCACCGGAAGGGATTAACCTTGAAAGAGTAAAGAGTTCTACCGGAGAGGTAGAGGCACTCATAGAGAAGATAACGGGACAGAAGAAGAGCGTGGCAGCCAGACCGCTCAGCGAAAAAGGGAGCAGGAGCAGCGCACAGAGCGCATTCCCGGAAGAGCTGCTGCGTAACATAAATTTCGAGATAGGAACGGAGGAGAGATAGATGGCGAAAGGAAAAGGCGGATACGGCGGCTTCGGAGGAGGCATGCCCGGAAATATGAACAACCTTCTCAAGCAGGCGCAGAGAATGCAGAAACAGATGGAAGAAGCACAGACTGCGCTTGAGGAAGAGGTCGTAACGGCTACCGCCGGCGGCGGAGCCATAGAAGTGACCATGACCGGAAAGAAGATCCTGACATCAGTAAAGATCGACAAAGACGCTGTTGATCCTGAAGATGTTGAGATGCTCGAGGACATGGTAATGGCAGCCGTAAACGAGGCGCTTAAGAAAGTCGATGAGCTCTCAGAAGAGAGAATGGCCAGATTTACCGGAGGAGCAGGCGGATTTAATGGACTATTTTAGCAATCACATTTCCCGGCTCATCGGTGAGCTCTCGAGGCTTCCCGGCATAGGGCCGAAGTCCGCTGCGCGGCTGGCATTTCACATAATAGACATGCCGGAAGAGGAAGTGGAAGAACTTGCGGCCAGCATGGTCGATGCAAAAAAGAACATACATTACTGCAAAACTTGCTTTACCATAACAGATGAGGAAGAATGTCCGATATGCCGCAGCAGGAGCAGGGACCACAGCACCATAATGGTGGTTGAGACGACCAGGGACCTGGCGGCATACGAGAAGACAGGCAAGTATGAAGGTGTCTACCACGTGCTCGGCGGAGCGATTTCCCCGATGCTCGGGATCGGACCCTCAGACATAAAGCTCAAAGAGCTGGTCGAGCGGCTGCGGGGTGACGTAAAAGAAGTCATCGTGGCGACAAATTCCAGCCTCGAGGGCGAGACAACGGCAATGTACATTAGCAAACTCATAAAATCATCAGGCATCAAAGTCAGCCGCATAGCGAGCGGGGTCCCGGTGGGCGGAGACCTGGAATGCATAGATGAGGTAACACTGTTGAGAGCACTTGACGGGAGAGTGGAGATATAAGATGGATAAGCAGGAATACCGTGAATTTCTGGATGAGATAAAGAGAAGCTATTACGCGAAGAACTACGAGCAGGTAGCGGCATATGCCGATGAGCTGGATTTCGGCAAGATCAAGGATCCCAGGACCCTTGAGATGATTTCCGATGCCTATGATAATCTCGGCGAGACGGACAATGCGATCGATGCGCTTGCCGCAGCATTTGCCCGCAACAAGACCAGCAAGCAGACCGCGTACAAGCTTGGCGAACTCTGCATAAAAGCAGGAGATCTGGACGGCGCGATCGACTATTACGAGAGCTACAGGAAGCTTGCGAACAACAACAGCAAGGCGCTCCTTCTTAAATACGAGATAGGGAAAGCCGGCGGAGTTCCCGCAAAGGAGCTCGTCAAGGTCCTTGAGGCATACAATGCGAAGGAACAGGATGAAAAGTGGGAATATGAGCTTGCAAGGCTCTACCATGAGACAGGCCAGATCCAGAAATGTGTTGAGACCTGCGACAACATCTTCCTGTGGTATTCGGGCGGCGAATATGTCAAGAAGGCTCTCGTGCTGAAGTTCAGCCATACTCCGCTCTCAACCGAGCAGCAGATCAGGTATGAGCAGATGATGCAGGAATTCCTCGATCCAAGCGAGATGACCAGGGCTGCGGAGCCTGAGGAGGACGAAGTAGCCAGACAGCTTGCTGATGAGTATCTCGGCGGAGCTGAAGACTATGAAAAACAGATGGCGAAAGCGGGAGAGATAAAGGCGGTTCCGGATCTTAAAGATGATCAGGCAATGACGGAGACAGCCAGACTCGACGCGCTTCAGGAAACAAAGGTCATACCTATCAGTGCGATCATGAACGAACTGGATAAGAACGGGGAAACAGCTCCTGAAGAGCCGGCAATGCCCGAAGAGCCCGCAGAGGAAGCTGTGGCAGAGGAAGCTGTTGCAGAAGAACCGGCAAAAGAAGAGCCGGTTGTAGATCTGTCCCAGAGAACCTCAGGAACGATCACGTTTGAAGAGCTCCGCGCAATGATCAAGGACGGAAACAGAAAACAGGCGCAGACCGGTCTGTTCTTCACATATAAGGAACCCACAGAAGAAGAGATAGCAGAGGAAGAAGCACTGAAGGCCGCAAGAGCCGAGGCCAGACGCAAAGCTGAAGAGGAAGCTGCCAGAAAAGCAGCTGAGGAACAGGCTGCAAGAGAAGCAGCCGCAGCCGCAGCCAGGGAAGCCGCACGCCTTGAAGAGGAAGCCAGAGTTGAAGCTGCTTTAAGGATCGAAGAGGAAGCCAGAAAGCTTTCGGCCGCATCTTCCCGGACAGCCGGTAATGATGAGGGCGTAAAAGAAGCAACCCAGAGGATAGATCCCGAAATGGAGATAGACGAGACCAGGTTCATTAACCGCAATGAGGTGCTCGCGCGTCTGGATGAGGCTGACAAAAAGATCGAAGAAACCGAAGCGGAAGAAGTAAAAGAGAAAGAGCCCTCCGCAAAAGAAAGTCTCGGATTCACCGCAATGTTCAATGCGATCGCAGCGGAAGTAAACCTTGAGGAAGTCACTGCTGCACCTCCGGTTGAAGAGACAAAGGAAGACGACGAAGTCGGCGCGACCCAGATATTTACAAGAGAAGAAATGGACAGCGCGCTTGGCGTTGCTGAGCCCGAACCTGAGCGTAAGACTCCTCAGCAGCAGCTCGGAGCGGCGATCGAGCAGATAATGGATGATGCTAATGCCACAGTCGCACGTGACATGGAGGAGACAAAGAGCATACGTATTGTCCTTCCTGTTGCTGCGGCAAACAAACTCGGAACAGCGAGCGCAAAACTGTCACAGTATGCATCATCAGTTGTAAAACCCGAACTTGAGGCCGAACCGGATGTTCATGACCGTTCATCCGCAGGCAAACCAAGGATAATCGACAATGTTGATTTCTCCTATATCCCGGTATCCAGCGACGAGGACGGACAGCTCGGACTCAACATCGAATATCTTACACTCAAGGACGAATTCGAGGTGGAAGGCCAGCTGACGATTGATGATGTCATGAAGAGCTACAGCAGAAAGCTCAAGCTCAATCAGGCCAAGGTGCTTGACATCGAATCAGAGCGTCTGAGGAAGATCCAGGAGGCTGTTAACCTCACTGCTCCCGTAAAACTTCCTTATTCCATGGATGACCTCATGTTCGATGACATCGAGATGGCTAACATAGACGGAAAAGAGGAAGTAGTGGAAGGCGACATCTTCCAGTTTGATCCGGAGAGCATAGGAGTGATCCCTTCAGATGAGGAACTCCTTGCCGCGATCGAAGAGAAAGAAGCCGCAGAAGCAGCAGCTGCTGAAGTTGAAGAAGAGCCTGCAGTTGAAGAAGAGCCTGTAATTGAGGAGGAACCTGCAGCAGAGGAAGAACCTGTAGTTGAGGAAGAACCTGTAGTTGAGGAAGAGCCTGAAGCAGAAGAAGAACCTGTAGTTGAGGAAGAACCCGAAGCTGAAGAAGAGCCTGTAGTTGAGGAAGAGCCTGAAGCTGAGGAAGAGC
>JAZOAJ010000284.1:0-6070 GCA_045595385.1 Lachnospiraceae bacterium
AGGAATAAACTTGTAAACTATATTAATAGTCTGTACTGATCAACTGGATGTGCAAAATCCTTAAAAATAATCTTATGGTTTATACATAATTGCCAAGTGGTCGGAAAAAAGCAACATAAAAAATATCTTAAAAGACCATAAATGGCAGTAATAAGATAAAAAGCCCAGTTTTCGCCTAGTTTTTACCTAAGTGTGTAAGGCAGTTTACATCGAAAAGCCGAAAAACCAAAATAAAGAATAAAATAGACCTTTCTAAGCCGTAGCGTTGCAGAAAATGCAACGCTATGTTGCATTATGCGATTTGATTCGCTTCAAAATGCGATGCTAATATCCGTTAAAAGTAGCATGCACCAGCATGTTCAATGGGGATATTCAGAAAAGGAGAAAGCTTATGTGGAGGTACATTGTTAAACGTCTGTTATGGATGATCGTCATCCTTATCGGCGTGGCATTCGTGATCTTTACGATTCTTTATTTTGCACCTGGAGATCCTGCAGAAATGATCCTGGGCAGCAATGCCACCGCAGAAGAACTGCAGATGCTTCGTGCAAAACTGGGTGTCGATCAGCCTTACGCTGTTCAGCTCGGAAGATTTCTGTTCCAGACCTTCATAAAGGGAGATCTGGGCATATCATGGACATATGAGACCCCGATCATAGAAGAGATGGGCCGCAGACTCCCCCGTACTGTTCTGATGAACTTGGCAGGCATGGTCATTACTACCTGTTGCGGTATCCCTCTGGGGATCCAGGCAGCCAGACATCAGGGCAAGTGGCAGGATTATGGAGTTATCGGTGTTTCCATGATATTCATTTCCATGCCGGGTCTGTGGGTATCATTGATGGGTGTTGTTATTTTCGCAGTTAATCTGAGATGGCTTCCTTCCCATGGTATCGGAAGTTTCTGGCACTATGTTCTGCCTGTACTTACGACCTGTCTGGGAGGTATAGCAGGCAATGCCAGGCAGGCCCGTTCCGCCATGCTGGAGGTTATCAGGGCAGACTTCGTAACAACAGCGCGTGCCAAGGGCCAGGTGGAAAAAGTAGTAGTCAGAAAGCATATGCTGCCGAATGCATTGCTCCCCATCATCACGATGATGGGCGGCCGTCTGGCAGGTATAGTTGCCGGCTCTTCGATCACAGAGAGGATCTTCTCAATTCCGGGCGTTGGTCTGTACATGCTGAATGGTATCAGTTCACGTGACTATCCTATTGTTCGTGGGTGCACATTGTTCTTCGCGATCTTCGGAGCGATCGTCATCCTGCTCATGGACCTTGCATACGGATGGATCGATCCCCGTATCAAGGCACAGTATCAGAGAGGGGGTAGGAAAGGCAAATGAGTACAAACGTTGCTGTCGCACCCGCAAAGAAGCTCAGAAAGAAGAGCCAGGCCTGGGACACTATCAAGAGGATATTCCGTTATCCGAGTGCAAAGGTAGGCGGAGTATTATTCCTTATTATTGTATTACTTGCTATCTTTGCTCCATTGATCGCTCCATATGGACCGTATGAGATGCATCTGGATCAGATCTTCCAGTCCCCTAGCGGAGCTCATTGGTTTGGAACTGATGGCATGGGAAGAGACAATCTCTCCAGAATGCTCTATGGCGCCAAGTTTTCACTCGCTCTGGGCCTGATCTGTTCAGTTACAGGAAATGCCCTGGGCGTTATCCTGGGAAGTATCGCCGGATATTTCGGCGGCATAGTTGAGGATATCATCATGAGGTTCTGTGATATCTGGAGCGCTATCCCCGGCATCCTGCTTACCATTATCCTGTCCGCAACACTGGGCCCCGGATTCTTCAATACAGTTCTTGCCCTCAGTATCGGACATTTCCCGCAGGGAGCGCGAATGACGCGAGGCATGATACTCGCAGAGAGAGGCAAGGAATATATAGAAGCAGCAGAGTCTATCAATACCCCTAAGGTGATCATCATGTTCAAGCACCTGCTGCCGAACGTCATCTCACCGACATTGCTGGCACTGACAATGGGTATCGGTGCGAATATTACAGAGGCTGCTTCACTGAGCTATCTGGGGTTGGGCATTCAGCCGCCGGAGCCTGAATGGGGCGCCATGCTGAGCTATGGTACACAGTATGTTACACAGTATCCGTATCTTCTTCTGTTCCCCGGTCTGGCGATCGGTATCACAGTTCTTGCTGTTAACCTGATGGGTGATGGACTTCGTGACGCTCTTGATCCGAAGCTGAGAAACTGAGGAAGGAGTGAGAACAATGAGCGAAAACAAAGAATATATCTTATCACTGAAAGATGTTGTTTCTGAATATACTCAGGGCGGCGAAGTCATCCATGCAGTTAATGGCGTATCACTTGACCTCAGAAAAGGCAGCGCTCTGGGACTGGTCGGAGAGACCGGCGCAGGAAAAACTACTATTGCAAAAACCATACTGAGAATACTTCCTGATCCCGGCGGACGCATGGTGAGCGGAAGCATAAAGATGGATGGAGTAGAGCTTACGGAACTGTCTGATGACGATATGAGACACTATCGTGGTGACAGGATCGCAATGATCTTCCAGGATCCGATGACAGCGCTGAACCCTCTGATGACGGTAGGCGATCAGATCATGGAGATCATCCAGATCCATGATCGTGAAATAAAGAGGGATGAAGCTCAGAAGCGGGCAGGAGAGATGCTGGAACTTGTAGGGATCCCTGCAGAAAGAAGTGTGGAGTATCCTCATCAGTTCTCAGGCGGCATGAAGCAGCGAGTCGTCATCGCCATGGCATTGGCCTGTAACCCTGAGATCATACTGGCAGACGAACCTACTACTGCTCTGGACGTTACCATCCAGGCACAGGTTCTCGACCTGATCAAGGAACTGCGAGAGAAGTATCAGACATCAATGATCCTGATAACACATGATCTGGGCGTAGTGGCTGAAACATGTGAAGACGTAGCAGTTATTTACGCCGGAGAGATCATTGAATATGGCACAAAACGTGACATATTCAAGAACCCGTCCCATCCGTACACATTGGGCCTGTTCGGATCGCTTCCGAACATGCAGGAGAGGACAGCCAGACTGAAACCCATCCAGGGCATGCCTCCGGATCCTGCAAACCTGCCAACAGGCTGCAAGTTCCATGAAAGATGCGAGCGCGCAACAGAGGCATGTAAGACAGCTGCCGTCGGACTGACAGAACTCACACCTGGACATTTCTGCAGGTGTCTCAAGCCGGGAAAGGAGGAAGCATAAATGGAACCTCTGATCAGAGTAGAAAACCTTAAAAAATACTTCAACGTTCCCGCCGGAAAGAACCATGCTGTTGACGGTGTCAGCTTTACCATTAACAAAGGTGAGACACTCGGTGTCGTAGGTGAGTCAGGCTGCGGCAAGTCCACACTCGGACGAACAGTCATCCGTCTTCAGGAGGCAACTGACGGAAAGGTATTCCTGAACGGCAAGGATATAACTCATGTAAAGGGCCACGAGCTGAAGAAGATCCGTGAGAAGATGCAGATCGTTTTCCAGGATCCGTACTCATCCCTGAACCCCCGTATGAGTATCCGCGATACCATCGTGGAGCCTCTGCGGCGTGGAGGAAATTTCCACTCCAAGAAGGAACTTCAGGAAGAAGTTGACCGCCTGATGGATCTGGTAGGTATCGACCAGAGACTGATGTATTCCTATCCTCATGAACTAGACGGCGGACGCCGCCAGAGAGTAGGCATAGCCAGAGCTCTGGCCCTGAGACCGGAGTTCATCATGTGCGACGAGCCTGTATCTGCTCTGGATGTCAGTATCCAGGCACAGGTATTGAACCTGCTGATGGATCTGAAGGACAGCCAGGGACTGGCCTACATGTTCGTAACGCATGACCTGTCAGTTGTAAGACATATTTCTAACAACATCATGGTCATGTATCTGGGACAGGCTGTTGAAAAAGCTGAGACAGAAGATCTGTTCCGGAATACGCTGCATCCATATACAAAGGTATTGCTTTCATCCATACCTTCCACAGACATTGATCACCCCATGCAGAGGATACCGCTGAAGGGCGAGCTTACCAGCCCGATCAATCCTAAGCCCGGATGCAGATTCGCAGCAAGATGCCCTTATGTAGATGAAAGATGCCATGAACCCCAGGTTCTGGAAGAGATCCTTCCAAATCATTTCGTATCATGCTGCAGGGTCAGGGAAGTAAATGGGATCTGACCGCACATTACTTTGAAATAGAGGATTCATGTGGATCCTTTATGATAATTATCCAATCTTCAAGGAGGGAAATTAAATGAAGAAGATTTTAGCACTTATTCTGGCAGTTGCAATGGTGGTTGCACTTGCTGCATGCGGAGGATCCGGATCAGGCAGCACCAATGCCACTGAAGCTCCCAAGAATGACACACCTACTGAAGCTGTGACCCAGGGAGCAGGATCAGCCGAGCAGGAAATGGAGTCAAAGGCGGAGGAAGTTAAGAAATCAAACTTCTATGATTACAAAGAGTTTGGTGATCCTTCAGTTATCGATACCGCCCGCAAGTCTACTGCTGACGGCGAAGAGAACTACAAAGAGATCACTATCTCAACCGGTAACGAGATCAAGTCCTGGACACCTTGGCAGTCAGGACGTGGACGTAACGAGATGGTTATGGTTGTGTGGGAGTGCCTGGCATACAACGTTGAGACCGATGGCGAAGCATACAACATCGAGCCCTGCCTTGCTAAGGACATCCACTGGGAAGACGAGAACAACAAGACTCATCTGATCGTTGAGATCTATGATTACATCAAGGACATGGATGGAAACGAGATCAAGGCGTCTGACGTTAAGTTCTCCATTGAGCAGGCAATGGGCGCAGGTATCGCCGGTGACTACAACCAGATTGACCATGTCGATATCGTCGATGATTACACAGTTGATATCGTATGGAAGGCTCCTTGCGAGTCAATCATTCCTGAAACAACCATCCTTTTCACAGCTATCGCTTCTGAGAAGGCAGCAGCCGAGCATGATTTCGCAACAGATCCCTGCGGAACCGGTACATATTATCTTGACAGCCAGGTTATCGGCAGCAAGTATGTCCTGAAGAGAAATGAGAACTACTGGCAGAAGGAAGAACTCTGCTGCAGAGTTGCACAGGGACGCGGAAATGTTGATACTATCAATATCGAGTACATCGGCGATGCAAACATGAGATATATTGCATTTGAGAATGGTGAAGTATTCAACTATTCTGTAGACGCTAAGAATATTGCTGACTTCATGGAAGGCGGCAAACATTATGATGAGTACACCGTAGTTTATGAGAAGAACTCCGGCCGTTATGGTGTTGCATTCAACGTACACGGCGATGCTCCTGTAGCAGCTGTAAACGATGTTAACTTCCGTAAGGCTGTATTCTATGCTATCGATGGCCCCGGTATCATCAATGCTATCGGACAGTATGGATACTATCAGGTACACGGCGAGGCCGGCGTTACCTGTAGAGGTTACAACCCTGAGTGGGATACTGTAACAGACAACTACTACAGCGTTTATGATCCTGAACTTGCAAAAGAATATCTGGCAAAGACGGATTACAATGGCGAAGAGCTTACATTCATTGTACAGAGCGGACAGGCCAACTCTGAGACATCAACTCAGATCATCCAGCAGGAGCTTGCACAGATCGGTATCAATGTTAAACTGCTTCCTCTGGAAATGTCAGTTCTGAACACCTACAAGAATGACTTCACTTCATGGGATATGTGGTTCTTCATGTGGGCAGGCGACGATATTGGTCAGCAGTGGTCACGTCAGCTGGATATTCACGGTTACGAGACAGGCTCCAATGAGAATGGCATGAACCCTGAGAACTTCCCCGGATTCCAGGAGAAGATCGAGGCTGTTCAGAAGGATTCACGTACTCCTGAATTGATCGATGAGATCCAGAACTTCCTGGTTGACAATGCTATCCAGTACTCCATCTATGGACAGATCAACTACTGGGCATTCAACAAGGATATGGCCAAGCTGACATACTCCAGCAACCATAAGGATTACATCTGGGGCGCTTGCGACTACTATCTTGACTGATAGCCTGACGCTGCAGTAAGCAG
>JAZOAJ010000285.1:0-6586 GCA_045595385.1 Lachnospiraceae bacterium
GATATTCAAGCGGCGCCTTACAGATCAGACATTCTTCATTCATGCTTCTACCCTTCCGATCTCTGTATATATCATCCCGTTCTTTCCGCGGTCTGAGCGCATGAGGGAAAAGTATGTCACCCTCATGCCGGCGCTCAGAGCTTCCATCTCCGGCACTCCCATCTGCGCCTTCGCTCTCCTAATGAGTGTGATGTGCGGTCTGAACGGCTTTTTGTCAAACGGTATCCCCGCGTCCGCGAGGGCTCTCCTTATCCGCCTCACAACTGCCTGCAGGGCGGGGTTGTCTCTGATCCCCGCCCACCAGGTGTCTGTAAATGTTCCGAATCCCTCCAGCGCAAGATCAAACGGTGTGAACTGCACTTTGGAGATGGCGTCCATCACTTCCTCCGGATCCGAGAACTCGCCGATGAATGCAAGCGTAAGATGAAGGTTCTCCTCCGGAGAGTAGTTGCCGGTCACCCCGTTCTCGTACATCCGGTTCTGCGCATCGATCAGCTCTTGTTTAATCTCTTCATTTAGTTTTATCGCGATAAAAAGTCTCATTTTTTGCTTGGCGCTATGGGGCAAGTTGCCCCATAACGCTGGGTTTTCTTTTATATTTAATGTAAACTGGTGCGCTATGGGGCACTTTTTGCCCCATAACACACATTTTTCCACCCAAACTGCCCCACAGCGCCATAGTTTTGGCTGTATCCTGCCTAAAACCGGCCGCTATGGGGCAAACTGCCCCATAACGGCACCTCAGGCACCTCAACCTCAGCCCGGCAGGTTCCGCTAAAATTAGTAGTTCTTTGCGTTGACCTCGAAGTAGCTCTGCGGATGCGCGCAGACAGGGCAGATCTCCGGAGCTTTTGTTCCGATCATGATATGTCCGCAGTTGCGGCACTCCCAGATCTGGACTTCGCTCTTTTCAAATACCTGCTGAGTCTCGACATTCTTGAGCAGTGCGCGGTAGCGCTCCTCATGATGCTTCTCGATCTCGGCGACCATGCGGAACTTGGCAGCCAGCTCAGGAAAGCCCTCAGCGTCAGCTGTCTCGGCAAATCCGGCATACATGTCGGTCCACTCATAGTTCTCGCCTTCAGCAGCTGCGAGCAGATTCTCGGCGGTATTGCCGATGCCGTTCAGCTCCTTGAACCACATCTCGGCGTGTTCTTTCTCATTGTCAGCTGTCTTGGTGAAGAGGGCTGAGATCTGCTCAAATCCTTCCTTCTTTGCCTTGGAGGCAAAATATGTATACTTGTTGCGTGCTTCCGACTCTCCCGCGAACGCGGCCATCAGATTCTTTTCTGTCTGGGTTCCTTCGTATTTGTTTGCCATAGTTGATACCTCCTTTACTATCTGGCTTTTTTTGCGTTTATCCTGTCGATCTCCTCCTGGATGATGTCGCCGAGCGACTTCTCATCGAGTTCGACATTTTCCACAGCAGCTGCTGCACTCTCGTCGGCAAATGCATCAAATATCTGCTGTTTCTCTTCAAGTATCTCCGTTATCCTCTCGTCGATCGTGTCCTTGCAGAGCAGACGGTAGACAAGCACGTTCCTGCTCTGCCCCATGCGGTAGGCACGGGAAATGGCCTGGTTCTCGGTGGACGGCTTAAGCTGCGGCTCGCATATGATGACGACGCTCGCCGACTGAATGTTGACTCCCGTGCCGCCTGCCACGATCTGCGCGGCCAGCACTGAGCCTGCGGGTGCTTTGTCAAATTCGTCTATTATCTCCTGCCTCTTCGCGGGCGGGACCGATCCGTTGATCGGACCGTAACATTTATCGCCCAGCAGTTCGCATACCTTCTTCATTGTGTCAAGGAAGAACGAGAACACGATGACCTTGCGCTCCGCCTCGGCAGCCTCCTCGATGAGTTCCATCATCCTGACGGCCTTGACCGAATGCTTTATGTCATCCACGTTCCACGAAACGCGGCGGCTCTCCGTAAAGTTCCTGCGCAGCACTGCCCATTCGTAGAAGCTCTCTTCACGCTCGCCCAGCACGCACCACTCCTGCGTCTCGGTAAGGTCAGGAAGTTCAGTAAGGACGTCCTCTCTCCTGCTCCTGTAATAGACAGGCGACACCGCGTCGCGAAACTGCGGTGCCGAGGAAAGGAATGCGATATTATCTATCTTCTTCGCTATGTCGGGGTTCAGCATGCTCACCAGATTGACCATCTCATCAACCCTGTTTTCGAGCGCGGTTCCCGTCATGAACAGGACCCTTCCGGCGCGCCCGCTCAGCGCGGCGACATTCCTCGTCCGCTGAGCCTGCGGGTTCTTGACATAATGCGCCTCGTCCACGACCAGCATGTCACATTTCCAGTCGCCGGTGAGAAGCGACCCAGTGGTCTCATAAGTCGTGATGCCGACCCCGCCTTCCCTAAGCCATTTGCCAAGCGCGTCCGCCTTGTCATCGCCGTGGATCTTCACCGGCTTAAGCGCGCTGTGCTGCGCGACCTCCCTGCACCAGTTCTCAAGTACGCTCGCAGGGCACACGACCAGAAAATGATCCGCCCCGGTATTCTTCAGCGACACCATGGCGGCTATCGCCTGGATCGTCTTTCCGAGTCCCATCTCATCACCGAGCAGGACCCTGCCTTGGTGGAGGATGTATTTGACGCCCCACTCCTGGTAGCGCCTCAGAGTGCATTTGAGCCCGTCCGGGAACAGCCCTTCGTCCCTGATCGCGAGCGCGAGGTCTTCCGGCAGACCGTAGATGCTGTCATCATTTCCGAGCACTCCCGGGCAGATGTCTTCTATCGCGCCTATGTATCCGACCGTATCCGCGCTGAAGTCCGCCCACGGATCTGTGGCTACCGCATCATCTTTGATCGCGCTGCCGAGCCCGTGCAGTTCCCGGTTCACGTCACTTGCAATGAAATCCCTGACATAGTCGTAGGCGTCGACCATGATGTGCTTGGACGCGTCGCTGTAGAAGAACCAGCCCGAGCCGTTGCCCGCGCTCCTCAAGGTGTCAACCGCCTTTGATACGGGTTCCACTTCATTTGCCCGGATCTCCTCCAGGCGGTCATGTACTTTCTTTTTGTCTTTATATTTGTAAATGGCTGTGATCAGCTTTGACGTCTCGAGCGTCTTCTCATCAGCGCTGAGTTTTATCTTTATCGTCTCCCTCGCGCGGGCTGCATATTCGCGGGTCAGCCTCTTGCACAGCTCAGCCGTGTCTCGGCCGATGCCATTGATGTACGACAATCTGTCCGCGCCTGCTCTGTTGATGTCGGAAAGCGTTGTAAAACCTGCGTCCTTCAGCGTGTTGACACGGATGCCCGCCTTGTCGCGGTTCAGTTCATCGACAGGAATGCCTTTCAGGATCTCATCGAGTTTTGCCCCTACAAGAGCGTCAACCGCCCCGGCCACATCGCTCTTTGACTTTTCAAATTCGAATTCCGCCTCGTCAGTGATCCGCACTGCCTGCGCGAACCTGTCTTCCAGTTCCTTGAATTCCGGCACTGCGCCGCCCCGGGTCCCCGCGTCGGGGATGGTGCTCCTGATCGTTTTAAAGTAAGCGAACCTGTTAGCCTCATAGTCTCCGTAGACAGCATTTTCAGGCGGACGTTTCAGCAGGTCTGCCTCAGAAACGATGCGCTCTGTCTCCATTGAGTAAATGCCGTCGATGATGCTCCGCGCTTCCTCGTAAGTCCGTGAGATCTCGTCCTTCCGCGCAGAAGAGGTAAATGCCCAGCGCAGCCCGGACGCAGCCGGGGATATCTCCTTCAGTTTCTTCTGGAGATACCCGTTGTACTTCGCGTTGAGCGCGTCGAGGTCAGCGGTCAGCGGCTCCAATTTTCTGTATTTATAGACATAGGGGATGAGCTGGGCAAATGTCGGGTCCATTGCGCCATTTGTGCCGATCCCCTTTGCCAGGTCATTTGTGATGGCGCGTTTAAATGTCCAGGTCCCGAGCAGCTTATCAAAGAGCTTCTTGATGTTCGCCCTGACATCGTCGCTGTACCTGAACACGCCGTCCCTCCTTGCGGAGAGCTGTTCATAGCGCTTTATTAAGTTTTTCGCTTCCTTTGTGGTGATCATTTTCAGTTATTGCTTCCTGATATGAAGCACAGTGTGATTTCTTCGTATTCGCAGAACATCACATAGAATATGAAGAAGAACGGTCCGAAGCCGCGCCCTCCCATCTCCAGCTGGTCAACGATCCTCTTTTCATCCTCAAATATCATGACGCGCTTCGGAACCCCGAACAGCTCCACGGTCTTTTCCAAAATGGGCCCGCTCCTGTTTGCGCTGCAGCACGTTGCCATCTCCTCCTCAAATCCGTCCGGTGAGGGGATCAGTTTGTGGTTCCGGTTCCGGATCCTGTAGAGATCGTAAAATTCCTGCAGATAGTTGTCCGGTGAGAAGTCGATAACAGCTGTCTCATATACCATTGCCAGCCCGTCAAGTTCATCTGCCTTATTGATCAGGTCTTTATTATCAATTCTTTGTCTCATGCCCTAATAATACATCATCATTCCTTTAACGGCATCCTTTTCTTACAATCAATGAAAAAAGCCCCCATACGCAGGGTTTCTGCCAGTTTTCACGGCACGATCCCGCGTTTGGGGGCACTGTATCACGGACGCTGTCAATTATTGCCGGAAGAGCCACTCCATTACAGCCACGCAGTTATATGCGTAATCGAATGAAGCCATGTGATAGGATGCGCCCATTCCGCCTCCGGAGGCCTGAATGGTCCCGGTAGTCCACGAAATGAAATACTGCTTTTCATCATCATTAAAGAATTCCTGCGCAGCCGCTGACAGTTCATCAACTGACCAGTTGCCGTCCCACTGCGCATATGCGTAGGGCTCTGCGTCGGTGTCGAACATTGCCATGACTTCCTGTGCTCCGGTCCATGCCTTGCTATCATCTTCAGCAGCAAAATATACAAATGTCTGATCCTCAAGTCCTGAAAGTGTGCTTACATCCCACTGGCCGTCAACAAACATGCAGCCCGCATACAGGTCCGGATATTCTGATGCGAGGATCAGTGTTATCATGCAGCCCATGGACTGGCCGGTTCCGTAAATGCGTTCAGTATCTACGGCGTATTCACCGCTCAGGGAATCGATAAATCGCTTGGTAAGCTCAACATATTCCGTTGTTGTATAGCCACTGTGGTCATCAAGGACTGTTACATCGTATTTCGGGACCGCGATGATCGTAGGATGGACTGCCTGCCATTCTTCAGATGCCCATACCAGGGCGCCTCTGCCCTGTGTCAGTGACGCAGCCGCCGGTTTTCCCACACAGCTTGAATCGGCGATAAATACGACCAACGGGTATGAGCCGGAAGCATCATAGCCTTCGGGAAGATAAAGATTGTACTCTATGCTGAGGCCGGTTTCTTCATCCTCATAGGTATACTGGGTAAATGCATCGGCATATGCAGCCACGAGTGCGCTTTCATCCTCTGCAAGAGTATTGGGAACTGTCCCGATGGCAGGTGCTGATGCCTCTGTGGTGGTTTCCTCCGCAGTTGTTTCCTCCGTGGTAACTGACTCATCTGCAGTTGTTTCCACTGAAACCGTTTCTGTCTGCAGTTCTGTCTCCTCAGCAGCCTGCGTTGTTTCATTTGCGGAAGATGCCCCGCAGGCCGCCAGCGCCAATGTCATGATGGCGGCAATTCCAAATGATAATACTTTTTTAAACATAAAAATAACTCCTTTCTGAAAGTCAGGAGTCATTTTTATCGCGGACTGCCATCCGCTTATTTAATGCATCTGAGACATAATATAAACGGAGTTCCTTAAATGAAACTTAAATTCCGGCTTATTCTTCAAGCAGTTTGTCAATGCCTGCCTGCATCTGGTCTTTATCTATCCCGCCGACCGCGTAACTGACAACATTTCCGTGCTTATCGATGAAGAATGTATCCGGGATATAGTAGATATCGTAATCCAGCGAACCTTCGCCGTATGTGTCAAAGTAGATCGGAAATGAAAATCCCTGTTCCTCGATAAATGCCTTCGCGGTCTCTTCTGTCTCCCTCGAGCCGTCCACGAGATTAACGAACACGAAGTTGATCCTATCACCGTGCTGTTTGTACATTTCCTCGAAGTCAGGCATCTCTGCCCTCCACGGCGGGCACCAGCTCGCCCAGAAATTAAGGACGACCGGCTTGTCGAAGAGATCTGAGAGCATCATCTCATTCCCGTCGGCATCTGTCATCACAAAGTTCTTGGCAGGAGCTGATCCCATCGCCGGTTCCTCATCCGCAGCTGTCGTCGGGTTCACCGGCGGAGGCGTCTGGAACTCCACCACATTGTTTGTGTCAACTTTCTCTGACATGCTCCTGTACAGGACTGACGCTCCGAAAAGAAGCCCCGCCAATACTACAACTCCGCCAATTATCAATAAAATATTTCTCGTTTTCATGTCCTTAACTCAGCAGCGAGATCCATTTGCCCAGAAGTCCGGTCGCCATCAGCACGCCGACGACAAGCAGGAAGATCCCGCATATCATATTGATTACTTTATAGTGCTTCTTTATCCAGTTTACCGCCCCGAAAATGCTGTCGATCAGCACCGCGCAGATCAGGAACGGGATGCCGAGCCCCGCCGAGTACGCCAGCAGCATCAAG
>JAZOAJ010000286.1:0-2531 GCA_045595385.1 Lachnospiraceae bacterium
CAGCCTTCATGACTTTGGGTATGTCGATCCCATTGTGTGGAACGAGGTCACGGGAAACATTGTCGGCGGTCACCAGCGCTATAAGGTGCTCAAAGCTGAAGGTGCGACTGAAGTGGACTGCGTTGTGGTTCATATCGAGAACCCTGCTGATGAGAAGGCGCTCAACATTGCTTTGAACAAGGCAACAGGTGACTGGGAGCCTGTTGCCCTGGCAGATCTGCTGAAAGACCTGCAGGCATCCGGATATGATCTCGGCGCGACGGGCTTTGACGTTGCCGAGGTGGATGACCTTTTCAGTAAAGTCCATGATAAGGAAACCCATGATGATGATTGCAACATCGATCCAGAGACCGTAACGCCTTATGTACAGGTTGGCGATATCTGGACGCTGGGCAGGCACCGGATGATGTGCGGCGACAGCACCGATCCGGAAACGGTTGATCTGCTCATGGACGGAGTGAAGGCAAACCTCTGCGTGACGGACCCGCCTTACAATGTCGCTTATGAATCTGCCGACGGGAAGAAGATCCAGAACGACAGTATGGCAGATGAACAGTTCTTCACGTTCCTGCTGGCCGCTTTTAAGAACATCGCCGCCCACATGGCAGAGGGCGGCAGCGCTTATGTATTCCATGCCGACACCGAGGGACTGAACTTTCGCCGGGCTTTCAAAGAGTCCGGTTTTCATATTTCCGGGGTATGTATCTGGGTGAAGAACAGCCTGGTACTGGGCCGCAGCCCATATCAATGGCAGCACGAGCCTGTGCTCTACGGTTGGTTACCCAACGGAAAGCATAAGTGGTTCGCGGACCGGAAACAGTCCACGATCTGGAACTTTGACAAACCGAAGAAGAGCGCGGATCATCCGACGATGAAGCCGATCCCGCTGCTCTGTTATCCAATCAAGAACAGCAGCGCTCCGAACGCTGTGGTGATGGATCTGTTCGGTGGCAGCGGTTCCACCCTGATCGCCTGTGAACAGACAGACCGAATTTGCCGGATGATGGAATTGGACCCGAAGTACGCCACTGTTATAGTGGAACGTTTTCACCTGGATTATCCAGATCAGGAGATTACAGTACTCCGGGATGGAAAGACTTTCACCTATGCCGAAATCGCGCAGACATCAGCGGAGTCCTGATGTCACAGCATAAAACAGTATCACAGAAACACACTTTCATAGGAAGGAGGTGAGCCCAGATGGCTACCAGAGGAAGAAAACCCCTGCCCACGGCTATCAAACTGCTGGAAGGAGATCGGGGGAAAGGACGTAGACCAATCAACAAAGATGAGCCGACTCCTTCTCAGGAAAACGTGAAATGCCCCGCGTGGCTGATGCCCGAAGCAAAGAAAGAATGGAAACGTCTGGCTCCCGCCTTGATGGCCATGGGAATACTAACAGATCACGATCTGGAGGCTTTTGCCGGTTACTGTCAGGCGTATGCCAGATGGCGGGAAGCTGAGGAATTTCTTTCCCAGCACGGAACTATTTTCAAAACGCCTTCCGGTTATGTACAGCAAGTTCCGCAGGTTTCTATCGCGATGCAGAACTTGAAGATTATGCAGTCTTTCTGTGCTGAGTTCGGACTGACTCCAGCCAGCCGTGCGCGGCTTTACGCCAATACCGGTGATAAGACCGATTCGGATGATCCGATGGAGAACGTCCTAAAGGGAGGCTGGCAGGATGCAAAGTGAAGAAAAGGCCCGCAGGGTCATACAATTCATCGAGTGCCTTCGCCACACCAAAGGGGAATTCCACGGTCAGCCTTTCAAACTGCTGCCTTGGCAGGAACAGATCATCCGGGATGTATTCGGTACTGTCCGTGATGAAGATCCAACAATCCGGCAGTACACCACAGCATACATCGAGATCCCAAAGAAGCAAGGGAAATCTGAGCTTGGCGCTGCTATTGCCCTGAATATGCTCTGTAATGATGATGAATGGCGGGCGGAGGTTTATTCCTGCGCGTCAGATCGTCAGCAGGCTGCTATTGTTTTTGATGTCGCTGTGGATATGGTGAAACAATCTCCGGCACTAAGCAAGCGGATCAAGATCATTCCGTCAACGAAAAGAATGGTATATCAACCAACCGGCAGTATTTACCAGGTGCTTTCTTCAGAAGTTGCTACAAAGCACGGTCTGAACGTCAGTGCCTGCATCTTTGATGAGCTGCATACACAGCCAAACCGTGCCTTATATGATGTTATGACCCAGGGCAGTGGCGACGCCCGGAAACAGCCGTTGTGGTTTTTCCTGACAACTGCCGGAACGGATCGGAATAGCATCTGCTGGGAAGTCCACCAGAAGGCTATCGATATCATCGAAGGCCGGAAGGATGATCCCCGGTTTTACCCTGTGGTTTTCGGCTTGCCGGATGACGCGGACTGGACAGATGAAAAGAACTGGTATAAAGCAAATCCCTCCCTGGATCAGACAATTACCATTGACAAAGTCCGGGATGCTTTCAGGAAGGCGCAGGAGACGCCTGCAGACGAGAATATGTTCCGTCAGCTTCGTCTGAACCAATGGG
>JAZOAJ010000287.1:0-5121 GCA_045595385.1 Lachnospiraceae bacterium
TCATGACCGAACAGAATCCTTTTATTTCCAATCCATCACAGTAATGCTAAATAAATTAATGATTAAATTCAAGAAGGGTTTTACACATTTAACCCTTTCTTAATAATATTTAACACAATTGAGCGTTATTTTCCGCATTCGGCTGAGTATACCATAGATATGTGAAGAAAGTAAGAACAATGAAAAAAGCCAGTCCGTTTCTTTTTACTCACGAACTGGCTTTTTAATGAATTTCCTGAAGTTTCACTATATAACCTCTCCTTCTATTAAATTGTTCTTTTAATTGTCCATTGGACCTACCTCAAACTTCCGGTACCTCGAACGAAATTGGATTGGATCATCGCTTAATCAGCTTGGGATTATTTCTTCGCAAATACCTATTTGATGGTTAAACTATACAAAAAGTTATCCGTTTTGTCAATGTTTTTTGGTGAATTTTTAAAAACAATCTGTTTTTTTGTTATTTTGCAGTTCTGATAGCTGCTTTAGGCATGCGTTGGTCTGTTATGTCATCCATTCCGGCTTATATTATTTATTTAGATGACAGTTCAGACCCGTCTCCGGCGCGGTATCATCTTTTTTTAAAGAGAATGCTCAAATTGGATGAAAACTCACATGTCCGCCTTGAACCCTACAAACTCCCTGCCCCTGAATGTCTGTTTTGCCAGGGAGCCGGTGAACTTTCTTCCTTTCGAGGAAGTTATCGTGATCTTATCCCCGTTAAGGAGCTGTGCGCACTCCTCATCTGAGAACTTGTGGCCGCCCCACTCACGGCTGAATGACACTTCCTCTCCATTCCACGTTCCGGTATACTTTTCTTTTTTGACAAATTCCCTGCTGCCCGAAGAGGCGCCTGAAGCAGCGGCCGATCCCTGGATCCGGTCCATGCCGTTTACAAGGGCTGTCCACTGTTTAACGGTATCCTCAAAGTCGCGTCTGAATACCAGCGGGTCCTCGCTTCCGCGCTCTATGTTCCTGAGCCTCTGCTCCCATCTTGCTGTCAGTTCTGCGCCTTTCAGTTCTGCGACAGGCAGCATGTCGATAAGCTCGATGCCTTTATCGGTCGCCCAGATCGATTTCTTCTTTCTTTCGATGTATCCTCTGTTTATCAGTGTCTCTATTATGCCTGCCCGTGTGGCTTCAGTGCCTATGCCGCCGACTGCGGGATCCGCCATGAGTTTTTTAAGTTCCTCATCTTCCAGATCCTTTCCCGCCGTGAGCATCGCGGCGAGGAGCGTCTTGTCTGAGTAGCGCTTGGGCGGCTCGGTCTTTTTCTCCTGCAGCTCGTATGTGCCTTCAAGTACATCACCCGGGTTCATGAGCGGGAGGAATTCCTCCTTTGATGCGTCTCCCACTGCCATCCAGCCGGGATCTTTTATGACCGAGCCCTTTGCATTGAAGATCTCCCCTTCCACATCTATCGTGACTTTCGTGTTCTCAACTGTCGCCGGTCCGTAGAGCATGCGGATCACGCTCCTGCATATGAGGTCATATATGTTGATCTCAAACTGGGATGACAGGCTTTTCGGTATCACTCCGGTAGGTATGATCGCGAAATGGCTCTCCACCTTTTTGTCGTTGAAATAATGAGGAACATCAAACTTCATCTCACGCCCCTCTATGAGATCTTTGTAGCGCCCGACCTGTGAAAGCCTGCCAAGCACTGTCCGTACAGTATCCTGCATGTCTTCAGTCAGAAACTGGGAATCCGTCCTCGGGTATGTGGTGTAGCCGTTGTCGTACAGCTTCTGGGCAACCTCAAGCGTCTTGGCGAGTGTGTATCCGTACTTGCTGTTAGCGTCCATCTGAAGTGCGGAAAGGCTGTACAGGAAAGGGGCTTCTTTCTTCTGTGCTTTTTTCTTTATGTCTGTTACGGTACCCGGCTTTCCGTTTACCTTCTCAAATATCTTTTCTGCCTCACCCTTATCGGTGATCCTCTCTTTACTGTGCTTCGCCTTGAAGTTCTCGCCGCTTTTTGCGGTAAATGTTCCTTCTATTGCCCAGTACGGTTCGGATCTAAAGTCCCTTATCGCCTTTTCCCTGTCAACTATCATCGCCAGCGTCGGAGTCTGCACGCGGCCGACACTTATGACACCTTTTCCATAGGACTTCAGGGTTATGGCTGCCGTAATGTTAGCTCCGACGACCCAGTCTGCTATGCCCCTCATCCTTCCGGCTGTCTCGGTTGCCTTCATCTCCGCCCCGTCCTTGAGCGCGGTTGTAAAGCCCTCGATAAGGCCTTCCTTTGTCTGGGATGAAAAGCATGCCCGCTTTACCGGTCTGGTGCAGCCCGCATACTGGTATATGTACGCAAATATGACCTCTCCTTCACGATCGCAGTCTGTGGCATTTATGACTACATCGCTTTTGTTCATGAGGTCTTTAACAAGTTCAGCCTGTTTATGGAGCTTCTTTTCCCAGGACCTGTCCGGATTTGATTTGAGTTTTATCTCATATTCCCCGGGAATGAAAGGAAGAGGCATGCGGCTCCAGTATTTATACTGGCTGTTATAATCCGCTGCCTGCTTGAGTTCACACAGATGACCGTATGCCCAGGTAACATAGCATTCCTCTCCCTGCCATGTGATCTTAAAATAGCCGTCCTTGTTCTGCTGCGCCTTGACCGCCTTTTCATTGGCTTTCAGGTTTTTGAACTCGACGATCTTTCCGTCTTCAAGCTCTATGTGGTCCAGGGCGGCGGCTATCTTATTTCCGACATCAGGTTTTTCGGCAACTATGGTTATCATTCAAAGTTATCCTCTCCGCTGCTCTCATCCCGTGCAAAAAATGCTGACAGTTCTTCAACCTTCTGGGCACTGTACAGGCTGCTGTTTCCTGAAAGGATGAAGCTGAGCGCACATGCAAGGGCGTAGTATATAAGTCCTCCCGAACCGAACAGTTCCATTGCAAGGATAATGCTTGCGAGCGGGCTGTTGGTAGCTGCGCAGAATACGCAGACCAGCCCCACTGCTGCTGCAAATCCCGGATCAAGTCCGAGTACTCCTCCCATGAAGCATCCGAAAGTGGCTCCGACAAAAAAGCTGGGGACCACTTCGCCGCCCTTGAATCCCATTCCAAGCGTAATGGCTGTAAGGACTATCTTGAGGATCCAGTCCCACCAGAATGCCTGGCCGGTCTCAATGGCTGTGGTGATGATGCCCATGCCCGTGCCGCTGTAGCGCTGGCTTCCGTAAATGAGGGCAAACGCGATGATGCAGCATCCGCCTATTACACTCCTGAGCCACAGGTTCGGTATTATCTTTGAAAACAGCTTTCCTGCCCCGTGAATGGTCTTGTAGAATATGACAGCGACCACTGTTGAAAGGACAGCGAGCGCAGCGACCTGGAGCAGCATGATCCAGTTAAATGCAGGTGCGGCCACTTTGAAATGTGTTCCCTCCACTCCAAGGAGTTTTGCTATCCCGAAAGCCGCAAGTGCTGATGAGACGCAGGGCACGAGCGCGTCAAAGATCGACACGCCTATCCTTATGATGGTTATGACAAATACAGCGGCTGCTATGGGCGTGCCGAAGATCGCGGAAAAGTAACCTGCCATTCCGGCCAGCACAGCTATGCTCAGATCTGCATTTTTAAGTCTCAGGCCCCTGCCTATAAAACTTCCCAGAGACCCTCCCATCTGAAGGGCCGCGCCTTCACGTCCTGCGCTTCCTCCCACAAGATGGGTTATGGCTGTACCGAGATAGATCGACGGGAAAAGCTTTATTGACACATTTGAGCTGGAGTGCACAGCAGTGATTATGGTATTCGTATCCTGTCCGCGTACCTTAAGCAGTGTATATATTGCAGTGATCAGCAGGCCGCCGGCAGGAGCAAGATAAATGATCCAGCTGTGAGCTGCCCTTAAGTTAAGGGCAAAATTCACAGTTATGTCAAAAGCGGTCCCGAGCAGACCGCAAAGCCCGCCTATGGCCGCTCCTATGAGCACCCATTTCAGGACATTTACGAAACGGAAACCGCCTCTCTTTATCGAATCGGTAAATTCTTTTTTCAGGTCTGTCAGTGCTTCTTTCATATCAATGCCATTTTATCACATGGTCTCTCCCCTTCAACCTTTTTCCGACGAACGGTAAAAAAACATTCCCAAACTGTCATTATTCCTTTATAATCAGCATGACCATCTAAAAATGTGAATAATCGGATCATGGAGGAACATGCATGAAAGTAAAGATAATTTCAGACAGTACCTGTGACCTTTCAAAGGAGCTTCTCGAAAAGTATGATATCGCGATCGCCCCTCTTTCAGTCACTCTCGGAGAAAAAACATATAAAGACGGCGTGGAAATGAAAGTTGAAGACA
Organism: Lachnospiraceae bacterium; assembly: GCA_045595385.1. Taxonomy (GTDB): domain Bacteria; phylum Bacillota; class Clostridia; order Lachnospirales; family Lachnospiraceae; genus RGIG5612. The sequence goes on from JAZOAJ010000287.1 coordinate 4,319, forward strand.
TATATGCATATGTGGATAAAACAGGTTCCCTTCCGACAACAAACGCCGTTAACCTGGCTGACTACATCGATATTTTCCGTTCTTGGAAAGATAAAGGATATGACGGCATAGTGCATTTCAACATCAGTTCTGATTTCTCAAGTTCATTCCAGAATGCCTGCCTCGCAGCGGAAGAATTTGAAAATGTATATGTAGTGGATGCCAGGAACCTCTCCACCGGTCAGGGTCTGGTAGTCTTAAGGGGCGCTGAACTGGCAATGGAAGGAAAGAGCCCCAGGGAGATCCACGAGGAATGCACCGCAATGACATCGAAGGTTGAAGCCAGCTTTGTCATTGACAAGCTTGACTACCTGTACAAAGGCGGCAGATGCAGCGCAGTTGCTGCTCTCGGAGCAAACCTGCTGAAGCTCAAGCCCTGCATTGAAGTAACAGACGGCAAGATGGATGCCGGCAAGAAATACCGCGGCAAATGGGAGAGAGTCATCCTTGATTATGTCAAGGACAGGCTCGAGGGAAGAGATGACATCGACAAGAAGAGGATATTCATCACACACACCAAGTGTCTTGACGAGGTTGTTAATAATGTCGAAGCCGAGATCAGAAGCTTCATCCCCGATTTTGAGGAGATACTCATCACGACCGCCGGTGCAACGATCACTACTCACTGCGGTCCCAACACTTTGGGAATATTGTTTGTAAGGAAATAATGTCTGTTATTTTTACATATGCCGTTATGGGGCGGTTTGCCCCATAACGGCATGGCCACATAAGAAATATGATAAAAGGTACAAGAAACTTTCCAA
>JAZOAJ010000288.1:0-2103 GCA_045595385.1 Lachnospiraceae bacterium
CAGCGGTCTTTTTTTTCAGCCGCCCCCTGAACACACGGTTTTCTGAGAAAAATCTTAGAAAATACTGAGATTAGGGGTCATATACTTTTATCCGGCATTGTCCGGGGTGAACATGACCATGACCCCGTCTTTCTTTATGTGCCTGAGGTCTTTTTTCCCTTTGTCCAGTTTCATGTCACAAGGCCTTGCCCTGTATCTTTGAAACACTGTAACACCAGGATCGCGTGGCGTTTCCGGCTTCCTGTCGCCGGGTCCGTCAAATCCAAAGCCCGGGGTTCCCGGATTTCCGGCAAGTATCTCATCAAATATATCAAGGTATGTCTTTATGACATCAACAGGTGACGGATTTCCGCTGCCGGGCCAGATCACATCAAAATCTTCCCTTCTCTCCCACAGTTTCAAAAACTGCTCTTTCACAGCGCTTGCCGATGTATTGATCATCTTGAATGCACCGTTTATCTCATCACCGGCAAAAAGTATCCTCTCTTTTTTATCCAGTATGGCAATACTTCCGACGGCATGATCCGGAAGTTCAAATATCTCAAGAGGTCTGTCACCGATATCAATGATGTCCCCGGCCTTTACGATCTCAACAGGATAATCCCTGGGGAAATCGATCCCTTCAAAACTCGGGAACGGGATTGTGGCAAGCTCTTTAGAAGCCGCAGTCATGTATGCTTTTTCAAAGTAGCTGTTGTTGGCTGTATGATCAAAGTGATCATGGGTATTGATGATATTCTTTACCGGTTTAGAGGTTAGAGTCTGGCAGTAATCCCTTATGCTTCCGGCTCCGTAACCGGAATCTATGACTATGGCTTCACTGCTGCCTTCAAGGAAATAAGACGCGTCACCGTCACTCCTGATCTTCCAGGTGCCCGGTGCGATCAGCTCTGAAGCGAAGAAAGGCTCATCCATGGGTCTTAATGTTCCGTCTTCATCCTCTATCAAAACGTCATGCTTACATGAAAAATCTATCATTTATAATCCCTCCGCCTATTTTTAGATAAATGTTAACACAGAATAGTTAAACAAGTGTTTTCCAAAACTGAATTGATAAGAGCTAATGTCAGCAAATTAGAAAATAATGCCTAATTAATTCACTGCTATAATTATTTGTGTGTATCTATGCACAGGTCATTTTTTATCCAGCAAAGCAGGAAGGAAAATATCATGAATCTATTCAGCCACAAGGAGATCTATAAGAACACATTTGTCGTTACTGAAAGCTACAGCGCCGAGAAGCGTTTTACCATCGGTGTGATAGCCGGAGCTGAGAGGGTGCTCGTTATAGATGCGGGTGCAGGAATGGCCGGCGACCTGCGCAAATACATTGAAACATTTGTCGGGACCGAGAAACCCATTTTCTGTGTCTGCACACATGGACATTCAGACACCATCGGCGCAGCCGCGCAGTTTGATGAGGCCTATCTGAAAAAAGAGGATGTCGGGGCATTTCCCGAAGCAGTTGACCCTGAAAAGAGACTTAAAGAACTGGCAATGTTTTCAAAAGGCAATCCGGAGCTTATTGAGTACGGAAAGGCATATATGATAGACAACAGCATTGTTGAGTGGAAAGACATGAAGGACGGAGACCACTTCCACCTCGGAGGAGTTCATGTAGGGATAATCGAGATCCCCGGCCATACTCCCGGAAGCATCGCTGTAAGAGTTACCAGGGAAGGTGTCACTACGACAACATTTGCGGGTGACGCGGTCAGCTCAGGACTCAATCATTTCCTGCGAACTGACAGACGCGGCCTCCTGGAATATGCCGAGCGTCTGGACGCTTTCATGGATTTTCTTCATGATGATGAACCCATTTACTGCACACACAGCCAGGTGCCGATGACACCTGACGCAGGAAGGGCGCTGGCAAAGGCATGCCGTGAAGTGGCACACGGATTTACGAAGGGCGATCCTGCATTTTCATTCGGACCGTTTGATCCCGAGAGAAAAGGACCCAATTTCAGGATGCATTACGCAGACAATTACTTTATCGCATATAACGCAGATATGCTATAAGAGGGGGGAGAGTCATGGCACTTGAAATAAAAGACAATGTTGTAACAGGCTATATCCCTGAGTCGGGAGTCGATGAGATCA
>JAZOAJ010000289.1:0-6701 GCA_045595385.1 Lachnospiraceae bacterium
ATCGAAAGCTTTTCTGAAAGGCTTGAAGGCGCACAGGTATCGGAAGTGCTCTCAGCCATACTGGATGAGAGCGGATACGAGGAGATGCTGAGGACCGAGGGCAGCCAGGAGAGACTGGACAATCTTGCGGAACTGAAACAGTCGGTATATGAGTATGAAACTACCTGCGGCGAGGAGGTCACCGTGCAGCATTATCTGACGCATGTTGCACTCTTTACCAATGCGGATGCACAGGACAGATCCGATCAGGTGAAACTGATGACTGTGCATGCCGCAAAGGGTCTGGAGTTTCCCTATGTATTTCTTTGCGGTATGAATGAAGGCATCTTCCCCTCCAGGAAGACGCGTGACATTGAGGGCATGGAGGAAGAGCGCAGGCTTGCATTTGTTGCCATGACAAGAGCGAGAAAAAGACTGTTCCTTTCAGCTGCATACGGCAGGAACTTTGATGGCACTCCAAGATATCCATCCCGTTTTGTACTCGATATTGAAGAACCTTATTTTGAATACACGGAAAAGCCGGCAGAGAGCCTTATCGAGGACGCCAGGTTTTATATCCGTGTAAATGACAAACACCGTTTCGGTGCGATCGGGGATCCTGAGATGGCAGAAGGAGTGCGGGTTCAGCATGAATACCTTGGCCAGGGTACGATACTTTCGATCGATAAGACCAGGACAGCTTATCTGGTCAAGTTTGACAATTCGCCCACACCCCGCATGATCTCTTTTAAAGTCAAACTTGAGGTGCTCAGACAGACTGTATAATGTATAATAACCATAAAGCAAAATGAAAAGAGGCGGTGCAAAAATGCAGTACAGAAAACTGGGCAAAACCGGATTGATGGTAAGTGAAGTGGGCTTCGGCGGCGAGTGGCTTGAAAGGCACGATGAGGCGGAGTCTGTCGAACTCATTAAATATGCCGGCAGCAAAGGGATCAACATCATCGACTGCTGGATGGCAGACCCTAAATCCCGTGACATCATAGGTAAGGGCATTGCAGGCAACCGCGAAAACTGGTTCATCCAGGGGCATATAGGATCCACCTGGCAGAATGGCCAGTACGTCCGCACCAGAGACATGACATACGTTAAGGCTGCATTTGAGGACATACTTGAAAGGATGCATACAGATTACATCGATCTGGGAATGATCCATTATGTTGACGCGCAGGATGACTGGGACACCTGCATGAATACGGAATACATAAGCTATGTCCGTGACCTTAAGGAAAAAGGCATCATCCGCCATATAGGGCTCAGCACACACAATCCCCGGATTGCAAAGCTCGCTGTAAAGACCGGGTTTGTTGAGATGATACTTTTCAGCATCAATCCTGCATTTGACATGAAACCGGCAAGCGAGGACATTGATACATTATTTGAGGATTACGGTGAATCCCTGGCGGGGATAGATCCGGAAAGAGCAGAGCTGTATCAGATGTGCGAGGAAAACGGCGTAGGCATCACGGTAATGAAGGGATTCTTTGGAGGACGCCTTTTCGATGCTGAAAAATCTCCATTCGGTGTGGCATTTACGCCTGACCAGTGCATTCACTATGCACTGACTCGCCCGGCTGTATGTGCAGTCATGTGCGGGTTTGACACAAAAGAGCAGATAGACGCCGCAGTGCATTATGAAGAGGCTTCCGACGAGGAGAAAGACTATGCCAGTGTGATAGCGGGAGCTCCGCTGCATGCATATACCGGCCAGTGTGTATACTGCGGACACTGCAAGCCCTGCCCGATGAACATAGACATACCGATGGTAAATAAGTTTTACGATCTTGCAGCTGCCCGGGAAAATGTCCCGGCAAGCGTCAGTGAGCACTACAAGGCACTTGAGCATACAGCTTCCGAGTGCATCGGCTGCAGAGGATGCGAGTCCAGATGCCCGTTTGACGTTCCCGTGGCGGACCGAATGATAAAGGCAGCAGAGCTCTTTGGCATCTGACACATAAATAACACATTGACACATTTATCTATTAATGTTACAATCTCTAAGCTGTCGATATGACAGAGCTTATTGGAGAGGTCGCATAGAGGCTGAGTGCACTGGTCTTGAAAACCAGCAATGGGCAACCATTCGCGGGTTCGAATCCCGCCCTCTCCGTGCAACAAAAGCGAGGTGCCGGTGGCACCTCGTTTTTTGTTGCCAGAATTCAGAGGCGGGATTCGAACAAGGAAGATGCGAGCGCGGGAGCGCGAAGCAGCTGACGAGGCCTGAAAGGGGCGAAGCCCCGGTGGGAATCCCGCCCTCTCCGTGAACAGAATAAAGGCCTTCCCAAATCGCGATGTTTTTAGATAATATCGGCTAAAAACACTGCAATTTGGGGTGACTTATATAATAAGCAAAAATGTTATGTTCTTGGGTGAGCCGATAAAAAAGTCATGCAATAAAAAAGAGATAGCCCCCATTTACCAAAATTGCTTTTGGTTGTGTTGTTTGAACTCATTGTTTCCCCCCTGTTTATTATTGTTATGGAAAAATTTTCCGAAGTGCATATTAACACTGTAGGGACTATTAGACTAACGACAATAACGGCAGAATATATTCCGAATTGTAATAAATCCAATAGTGTTATACAATCTGATCAAGACTGTCATTGTTCAGGTGAAAATGTGAAGAATTCTGCTAAGAGAGGAAAATATAATTACGGCATTCATGGCTGGTGGGTGATACTGTTCTGCGGCCTTTGTTACTATGTGAACGCAGGAACGGTAAGCGACGGGATGAATGTGACGATCCCGGCGTTTGTGGAAGCCAAAGGATGGGATTATGCAACCCTGCTTTCGTATTCGACCATTGCCGGTATCATAGGCATAGTGATAGCATTTGCCGCGGCGAGAGTCATAGTAAAAAAAGGGGCAAAATTCGTCCTTGTTCTATCGTGCTTCATTGCCGGGCTGGCGTATATCGCATATGGTTACTCGCAGAGCATGGTCATGTATCTGATCTCGATCTGCGTTGGTTCCTCATTCGCAAATGTATACTGCGTTCAGGGAACAGGACCGATCATTGTTAACTGGTTCCCGCGGACCAGAGGATTTGTCATGGGCATTGCCGGAGCATTCATGCCGCTTGCTTCCGCAACATACCTTTATCTTCTGACCTGGCTGATCAAAGTGTTTGGAATGGAGGCCGGAATCGCAGCTACAGGAGTGCTGACGATCATCCTTGGCCTTTTATGTCTGATAACTATTAAGAATACTCCGGAAGAGCGGGGGCTTTCTCCCGACAATATGCCGCTCACGGATGAGGAAGCAGCCAGGTTCAAAGCTGAACAGGATTATGTCAGTCCATGGACTTTGGGCAGGTTGATAAAAAAGAGGTCAGTATGGTTTATAGGTATAGCTTACGGCCTGCTGCTTCTGTGCACCACCGGAGTGATCTCGCAGCTTGTACCGAGGCTGACCACTGACAGAGGACTGGAGCAGTCCCAGGCGCTGCTCATGTTCTCGGCAGCATCTGTCTGCGGGATCATTTCTTCAATTATCTGGGGATGGGTTGATCAGAAGCTGGGTTCCAAGAAGGCTTCATTTATCATGATCATATGGTTCATGGTCTCACTGGCTGTCAGTCTGATCCGGGGAGGTCCCGTATTGCTGTGGATATCGATAGTCCTGATCGGTGGTGACCTGGGCGGGCCCATGACATTCATGGTATCAATGACGACCAGGATTTTCGGCAGGATGGATTTCAGCGCAGCCTACAGTGTGGTCTCACCACTGTGCACCCTGATGGCCTCATTGGGGTTCGTTTTTACTGCTCTCTTTGTCACGATACTCCCGGAGCTGTTCGGGCAGATGTATGGCGGGACATACGCCGGGTTGATCGGCGTATGCATAATTGCTTTTATTCTGGTAGCCCTGATCGATGACAAAAGATTTTTAGGCCGGAAAACTGATGCATAAATTAAAAACCCCGAAGACCGTTACGGACTTCGGGGTTTCCGGAATAAATTCAGATGGTACCGTACATCTGCATGCTGTATTTCTTACATTCATCACGGACCCAGAAATGACGGAGATCTGTCCGGGGATCTGAAGGGTCGCCGATTATTACCTGGAACAGGGAATAATTGCCGTCTTTAGCATATTTATCCAGCATGTTCCTAACTTCCTGGCGGTGAACTTCCTCGGTAACATCCGAAAAGTTGTGGGGTCCAATGGAATTCCAGCCGCCGTTGGTCAGAAGGCGGTCGCCGTATTTTTCCTTGATCATAAGAAGATCGTTTGAAGGCTGGGCAGTCTGCCAGATGGTTGCGCCGGTCTCAAGAATGTCCGGGATGAGATCTTCACATTTGCCGCACAGATGATGTTCAACGATCATGCCGCAGTCAATGGCAGTCCTGGCGAGACGCATTTCAAAGGGCTTGATCAGTTCTTCATATGTTCTCCTTGAGAACATGCAGCCTGCATTGAAGCAGATGTCGTCCGGGTTGATATATATGTCAGGTTTATAGTACTTAGCGAACATTTTGATGTGTTCGCATTTGAAGTTAGTATAAGCGTCAAACCATTCATAGACTGCTTCCGGTTCCTCAATCATTGCCATCAGTGCTTCGGTTGTGCCCATCAGTGCTCCCAGGCGGTTGTAGTTTCCTTCCATGCCGGATATGCAAACCATTTTGGTACGGTCAACATTTGCCAGATCGCGTGCAGCTGCGCCTTCCCAATCAATCTCAGACATCTTTGGGAAATGTATCACCTTCTTCCATTCAGTGATGTCTTCAATGACAGGAGGCACTTTGGGGTCAGGAGTAGCCATCCATTCGGTCTCTTTAGTGCACATCCATTTAGTTCCAAACATGTCAGGTCCGCCTACACCCGGAACACCTTTGTTATTTAAGCAGCTTACCGGAAGAGGACAGTATGCATCTTCAAAATTGGGAACCCATGCAGGAATACCATGGTTATATGCCATCATGAAGTTTTCTTTTTCCGTAAGATCGATCTTTGCCATAGCCTTTCTCCTTTCTCCTTTATCAATACAGGTTACGCTGATTATAACTGTATGGATAAAACAAAAATGGGACATATGTCCCATTTGCTTAAAAATCGAAGATATTCAGTTCATGTGATCTTTGAGCTTTTCACGATCTGTGATCCGGTATCCTCCGGTGATCCTTGCTATGCAGCCATCATCGATCAGTTCCTTCAGTATGCGGTGAAGATGGCGGTAACTGAGGCGGAGTTCTTCAGCAACAAGCTTTTGATTTCTCTTCCAGATGCCATCAGGATTAGCTGAACTGATAATGCATCCGGCAACCCTGGCGGCAGCTGAGTTTATGTTTGAAGAGATCTCCATATTGGCAAAATGGCTGAATTTCTCAACAACAGAGCGGCAAACATAATTAAGAAAACGGCTGTCGCTCATAAGAATATCAGCAACCTTGCTGCAGTCAAGAACCAGCATGCTGCAGTCTGTAAGCATTTCAAAATAATACTCTTTGGTATCAGGATCCATAAGGTCAGGCCAGTAACGCTTTACAAGTTCCATTTCACCTGCAAGAATGACCGCATTGCAGGTACGGATAAAAAGCTGCTCGCCGTTACTCTGGTAATAGTACAGATTGAAGCGGCCTTCGGTAATGATATAGATTTTCCTGTCATCATAAAAATTGCAGAGCATGACCTCGCCTGCGCGGTATCTTACTGCAGACAGATAGGGAAGCAGAGGCTTGGGATCGGTGAAAAGATCTTCAAGCGGAAAGTCTGAAATATTGCGGATCGGAATGATCTGTGGCATGGCTGTTCCTCCTGGTAAACAACATAATAACACACTTGCATGGCCAAGCAAAATATCATTGCTGCCAAAAAAGTAGATGTTATAATAAAATCAACCGGAAATGTCACATATGGATAAGGGGTTTGAGCAGAGGCATGAAATATCAGCGGCTTCCTTATGAAGAGTATTTCATCAATACCAGCGAGGATTTTACCCACACCGGCCGGGTTACTTATCATGTGAACTATGTTGCTGAGAAATACAACACAACACGGCTCGGCAGATTATTAGGGCTGTCCCATGAGGTGAATTATGAGATACATTACGAGCCGGACCGGGATGTGATCCAGATCCATTTTCAGCGTACGCTGGATACTATAGACTGGGTGGCAAATATATTTGAGTTCGCGAGCCGTTATTACAGCGCGATAGATTTTGAAGGAGAGCCGCTGCAGCTCAGAGTGCACCATGGCTGGGGAAACATGTATCTCGCAGTCAAGGGCAAAGTGAGAGAAGAGTGGGCAAGGCTTCACAAAGAGCATCCCAATGCGGCTACGGAGATACTGGGCTGGTCATTGGGATCAGGGATCGCCTGCCTTTGCTGCCAGGATCTGAATTATAACTTTAACATCAGGCCTTATCTTTATACATTTGGCAGTGTGCGCCCGTTCAAATACACCCCGATGAACAAAAAGCGCATGCGCCGGTATTTTGCAACTATATATTCGGACTGCGCAAACTTTGCTGATATCAATGACCTGATATCGTATATGCCGCCGTTCCGCGGATTCACGATGATCCGGCGTGTCAAGGTAGGCACAGAGTATAAACGCTCATTCTTTAAACTGATGCATCCGCTGCGCTATCATGTGCATTATGACCAGCCTGAGTTATACAGCAAGTACATGGTACACGATCCGGGCAAAACTGAAATGAATATATAAAATGGAATGATTTTTGCAAGGCAAAATAT
>JAZOAJ010000290.1:0-5701 GCA_045595385.1 Lachnospiraceae bacterium
AGGGGTAGCGAGCATTCCGCCCTTTACTGGCTCCATGATGACGACCGGCTTTCCGTATTTCCTTGCCATCTCATAGCATTCACGGGATTTGACACCCGGATCCTCCCAGTCAGCGTAGTTGATCTGGAGCTGAACAAACTCAGCCTCGGGATGTGCCTTCAGGATCTCCTCGAGTTCTTCGGGTGATGAGTGGAACGAAAATCCAAGATGCCTGATAAGTCCTTCTTTTTTCTTCTCAAGTGCCCAGTCCCAGAGCCCGAATTCATCGAATTTCTGGGTACGGGGAGTTCCAAGATTGTGATGCAGATAAAAATCGAAGTATCCGGCTCCGGTACGCTCAAGAGAAGTCTCAAACTGTTTTATGGCATCTTCCCTGGTCTCGCATTTCATCCATGCTGCCAGTTTTGTCGCAAGATAATAGCTGTCACGGGGATAACGTTCTACCAGTGCCTTTTTGATGGCTTCCTCACTCCCGTTGTATAAAAATGCCGTGTCGAAATACTTGAATCCGGCTTCAAGGAACATGTCTACCATCTCTTTTGTCTGTTCGACATCAATCTCTCCATCTATTTTCGGCAGACGCATGAGACCGAATCCGAGCTTTTTAATGTCTTCTCCAAGGTAACTCATTTGTTTCTCTCCTTTCCTATTGAGGATCATTCACACATTAATTATATTCAATATCTTATATTAATTCTATAAAAAAGATGGCCAAAAATTATAAATGGCGGATTAACATATGATATTATGGTGTAAATACAGGCGCGGGAGGACAAAATGCAGGACTGCGAAACATGCGCATATTATGTATATGATGATGAATACCAGGAATACTACTGCGACATGGACATGGACGAGGACGACTACGGACGTCTTGTTTCGGGGTATTACAGGAGCTGTCCTTTTTACAGGGACGGAGACGAGTATAAAGTAGTCCGTCATCAGATATAGAGATGAAGATCCTTTTAGTTGCAGTAAATTCAAAATATACTCATATGAACCCGGCCCTGTATTCGATCAGGGCTTTTGCAGGTGATGCCGGCAGAAGCATGGAGATAGCAGAGTATACCATAAATCAACAGCCATTTGAGGTGCTGAGGGACATATATGAAAAACGCCCTGATGTCATAGGCTTTTCATGTTATATATGGAACATGAGATTTATTGGGCAGCTGCTCGAAGACATAAAAAAAGTCCTGCCGGATACCCTGATCCTGCTCGGAGGCCCGGAAGCAGCATTTGATGCAGAAGGGGCGATGGAGCGCCATGCCTCAGTTGACGGTGTATTTACCGGAGAAGGCGAGCAAGCCTGGAAGGAACTTGCTGAAAGGCTGGATGAGAGCGAAAACAGAGATCCGAAAGATATCGGTGAAATCCCGGGCATTCTGATGCGCGGGGCAAAGATATACGAAACCGGCTCAAAAGAGACGGAAATGGACGATATCCGTTTTATTTTCGATGATCTTTCACAGTTTGACAACCGGATGATCTACTACGAGACCAGCAGGGGATGTCCGTTCAGATGCAGCTACTGTCTGTCATCACTTGAGAAGAAGATGCGTTTCAGAAGCCTTGATAAAGTATATCCGGAGCTTCAGCTTTTCCTTGACAAAAAAGTCAGGATAGTCAAATTCACCGACAGGACATTCAATGCAAACAAAGCTCATGCAATGGGCATATGGAAATATCTGGCAGAGCATGACAACGGAGTTACAAGGTTCCATTTTGAGATAGAAGCCGATCTTATCTCGGATGAAGAACTGGAGTTTTTAAGTAGGGTAAGACGCGGGCTGTTCCAGTTTGAGGTAGGAGTGCAGTCGCTGAACCGGAAAACATTAGCTGCCGTAAACCGGCATGCGGATCTGGAAAGGATCGAATCGGTTGTCAGGCGGCTAAAGAAATATGGCAGCATACCTATACATGTGGATCTTATTGCCGGACTCCCGTTTGAAGACCTGAATAGTTTTCGCAATTCCTTTAACGGAGTATACGGCTGGGGAGCAGATGAGCTGCAGCTGGGATTCCTGAAGGTACTCAAGGGAACGGAAATGGAAAAACAGGCAGAAGTATTTGCCCTTGTGTATGAAAGCGCACCGCCGTATGAAGTGCTTTCCACAAAATGGATGAGCTTTGATGATCTGCTGCATCTTAAGAGCGTGGAAGAACAGCTTGAGCGCTACGGCAACAGCGGCGCATTCCGCTTTACCATCAGGGAGTTTGAAAAATATTTTGCCGATCCGTTCGCGATGTACGAATACATTGCGGCGTATTACAGGGAGCACAGGGCACGTTTTCACAAACAGAGCAGGATGAGCGCATACAGCATGCTCAGGGAGATAATAGAGCAAAGGCTCTCGGATCTGAAAGAAGCATTTGGAGGGTTTGACCTAGATCATGCCGGAATAAAACACTTTGATGCCCTGCTGCTCATAGATCTGTATGCAAAGGAAAAACTGAAGGTAAGGCCGGATTTCATCCCGGGCGGCAGTGCGCAGAAAAAACTCGAAAGGGAACTGATAAGGGAGAAGGGCATTAAGGAAAATGCCCACATTGAATTTTTTGATTTTGATGTCAGGGCATTTATAGAAGACGGCACGATAAACCCCGAAAAGGAAAACTCTGTAAAAGTCATGTTCACATATGACGGACAGGGCGGCGCAGCAAGGATCGAAATAGAAGATCAGGACGGTGTTTCAACCGTGCTTGAGGGACATGTTCATTATGATATTGCCGGATAAGGAGCGGAAAAATGGGCAGAAAAGGTGATAAGACAAAAAGCAATATAGCCGCAGCAGCCAGAAAAGTGTTTGCACAGAAAGGTTTTGCGAGGGCAACGATGCAGGATATCTGCAATGCATCCGGAATGTCAAGAGGCGGACTTTACCGTCATTTTGACTCTACTTCAGCTGTGTTCATCTATATCATAAATGAAGAGCAGGAAAAGGCGCTTGCGTCATTAAAGCTTGCTATCAAGACAAGGGTTCCCGCATACAAGATATTTGACAAGTTTTTAAGGGCCAGGATCAGCCAGGTACTGGACGAGCGGACCAGCATAGACAATGCGGTCTCCGAATTTGTCTCATGTGATCCGGAAGGAGCGGCATTCCTTGCGGGAAACATCAATAAATCAGTAAAGATACTTGCCGACATCATCAGGATATGCAGGAGCGAAAGGATTTTTTCCTGTAATGACCCGGAGGGAATGGCAAGGCACATTTTCTGGGTCATTGAAGGAATGAGCAGGCATAATGCACTGATAAAGATCACTGATGCAGAAATAGAAAAGCAGATCAGACTGATATATGATGCCCTGAAGTTCAGCGGCCGGTGAAAAAATAATAATTCTTTACAACATCACTTTATTGCGCTAAAATGATAAAGCGCTTTACCAAAGCGTATATATTTGTGATAGGAGAAAGTATGTTATGAAGAAACTATTATGTATATTACTTGCAGCTGTCATGGTCACAGCCCTTTGCGCATGCTCAGGCGGATCAGCCGCCACTACTGCAGCGGCAGGCAATGATGGAGCAGAGATCACAAAGTTCATCATGGGTATCGATCCTGAGTATCCTCCGTTCTCATATATGGGAGATGACGGCAAGTATACCGGATTTGACGTTGAGATCTGCCAGGCTGCATGCGACAAGCTCGGCATTGAGCTTGAGATATTTGAAGTAAACTGGGATGACAAGCTTATCCAGCTTGATGCAAATGAATGCGACTGCATCTGGTCGGGAATGACGATCCTGGACAGCATGAAGGAAGCGGGATATGTTCTTTCAGCACCTTACTATGACAATACACAGGTGCTTATCGTCAAAGCAGACAGCGGTGTAAAATCCTCTGCTGATCTTGCAGGCAAAGACGTTGCTGTTCAGCTGGGAACCAGCGGTGACCTGCTCCTGCAGGAAGACCTTGCAGATCTTGCAGGAACATTCAACAATATAGTCAGATGCGACAGCTTCCTTAAATGCTTCACCGAGCTTGACGGAAATGCTGTAGACGCAGTATTTGTTGATTACCCGGTTGCAAAAGCATACCAGTCTGAGCATGAAGGATTTGAGATCCTTGACGAGGAACTGGGCGGAGAGCAGTACGGTATCGCGTTCCGTTCAAGTGATCAGGCACTCTGTGACATGATAGAGGGAGCGGTCAAGGAACTCGTAGAGGATGGAACATATAAGGCGATCGCTGAAAAGTATCCGGACATTATTGAGAATCTTGTGTTCTTACAGTAAATGATCAAATGAAGGGCTGCTGCGCATACAGGGCTTTTGCCCGGCGCGGCAGCCCTTTTTATCTTTTCTTTTCTATGAGGTAATTTATGTCAATCTGGACAATGATCACATCAATGGCGGTAGGTTTGGGAAGAACATGTGCCATCTTCTTCCTGACACTTCTGTTCTCGCTGCCGTTGGGACTTATAGTCGCACTCCTGCGCATGAGTAAGAATAAGGTAATATCCGCTATTACCAGATTTGTTATTTCCGTGCTCAGAGGCACTCCGCTGATGCTTCAGCTGCTTGCTGTAACATATGGCCCGTATTACCTGTTCAACATCAGCGTGTCGAGGAACAAGCTTATTCCGGTAGTTATCGCATTCTCGATCAACTATGCCGCGTATTTCGCCGAAATATACAGGGGAGGCATCGAATCCATGTCACCCGGCCAGTATGAGGCGGCTGAAATACTCGGATATTCAAAGTTTCAGACATTTATCAATGTTATCCTTCCGCAGGTATTTAAAAGGATACTGCCCAGTGTGACAAATGAGATCGTTACCCTGGTCAAGGATACATCTCTTGCTTTTACAGTCTCATATCAGGAAATGTTTACGATAGGCAAACAGATAGCCAATTCACAGACGAGTTTCCTGCCTTTCGTGATCGCAGGCGTGTTCTATTTTGTGTTTAATGCGATCGTCGATTTCGTGATGTCAAAAGTTGAGAGAAAAATGGACTATTATCATTAAGATCAGGGGTAGAAACATGATTTTAAAAATGTCAAACATAAAGAAATCATTTGACGGGATCGAGGTCTTAAAGGACATAAGCCTGCATGTCGATCAGGGCGAAGTGGTGAGCATCATAGGCCCTAGCGGTTCCGGAAAGAGTACGCTCCTCAGGTGCGCGACTTTCCTCGAGACCATAGATTCCGGTGAAATAAGCTATATGGATAAACCGGCTGTCACAACTGACAGCACGGGTGCTGCCAGATATGTCGGACATAAAGAGATGGCGCAGTTAAAGGAGTATTTCAGCCTGGTCTTCCAGCAGTTCCATTTATTCCCTCACCGCTCTGTACTCCAGAACATAATGGATGCTCCCATTAAGGTCCTGAAACGTCCGAGAGATGTTGTAAAGCAGGAAGCTTTGGAGCTCCTTGATAAAATGGGATTGACCGGAAGAGGAGATGCTTATCCGTATCAGCTCTCAGGCGGGCAGCAGCAGAGGGTTGCCATCGCAAGGGCGCTTGCGATGAAGCCGGAGATACTGTTTTTTGATGAGCCTACATCCGCACTGGACCCGGAACTTACCGGTGAAGTACTGAAGGTAATCCGCCAGCTCGCTGAAGAGAAGATGACAATGGTCGTCGTAACTCATGAAATGCCGTTTGCCAAGGCAGTGAGCAACAGAGTCATCTTCATGGACGGCGGTGTGATCGTTGTGCAGGGAGATCCCAGGGATGTATTTGACAA
>JAZOAJ010000291.1:0-5022 GCA_045595385.1 Lachnospiraceae bacterium
CCATAACAGGACCCCGCATCGAAAGAATGCTCGGCTATACAAACCTTGAAGCTGAAAAAGGCTTCATGTTCTTCCAGAAGTTCATGAAAGAGCAGGGAATCCTTGATGAACTGGTTGAAATGGGCATCGAAGAGGGAGATACTGTAAGAGTCTACGGACACGAATTTGAATATTACAAATAGGAGCATAAAATGACCAGCAAGGAAAGAGCAGCTTTAAGGAGCGCAGCGCATCATCTCGAGCCGATCATAAATGTCGGAAAGGACAGCCTTACTCCCGAAGTCACCGAAGCCATTAACGAGGCTTTGGAAGCCAGGGAACTCATCAAGGTCGGTGTCCTTAAGAACTGCATGGATGATCCGAAGGAGATCGCGCAGGCAGTGGCTGAGAGGACACGCAGCCAGGTCGTACAGGTAATGGGTAAGAAGATCACCCTGTACAGGTACAACAGCAAAAAGAAACACAGAGACGACGAGATAGTCGTTAAGAACTGAATTACCGGACGGGAAAATGGACGCGACATACAGGAAGATCGGAATATTCGGAGGAACATTTGATCCCATTCACATGGGCCATCTGATGCTTGCCGAGGCAGCATGCTGCAGCTTCGGCCTTGACAAGGTGCTCTTCATGCCGACACCATCGCCATACCACAGGACTGACAAGAAAGTCCAGGATCTTGAGCACCGCATAAACATGGTTAAGCTTGCGATAGAGGGGAATGACCACTTTGAATTTTCCGACTTTGAGATCGCACTTCCGGGACCCACCTACACATACAACACGCTGAAAGCATTTAAAGAGGCTTATCCAGACACTGAGATATACCTGATAATCGGCGGTGACTCACTGTTCAGCATCGAACAGTGGTATAAGTTTAAGGGCATAATGGAGATGGCCGTCCTCCTGTCTTCAAAAAGGGAAGAAGAGGCTAAGGGCGCTTCAGGCGGACTTGGGACATCTGCCGACGGCACTGAAGATTTCAGTGAAAGCACCGACCCGCTCCACGACGAATTCCTCGCACGCGTTGAGGAACTGAAAAGCCGTTACGGAGCAAGGATATACGACATTGAGATGCCGAACATCGAGATATCTTCCAGCGGCATAAGCAGGAGGATACGTGAGGGACAGACTATCCGGTATTATGTTCCCGACAGAGTGCTCGAATACATAGAAGAAAACGGATTGTACAGAGGCTGATGGATCTTACACAGTACACTTTTTATACAGATAAACTGAAAAAGGCACTTACGCCGGAACGGTACCTGCATACCATGGGAGTTGCATTTACCGCAGCGGCAATGGCAATGAAATACGGAACTGACACGGACAAGGCACTTCTCGCAGGGCTTCTGCACGACTGCGCGAAGTGTTTTTCTATTGAGGAAAAGATAGCCTTGTGCAAAGAAGGCGCTGTAGAGCTTTCAGAGACCGAACTTGCCAATCCGGCGCTGATCCATGCAAAGCTTGGCGTTTATATCGCCAAAAGGGATTACGGCATGGAAGATGCAGAGATACTTGATGCCATAAGGACACACACCACCGGAGAGCCGGACATGGGGACACTCCAGAAGATCATTTTCCTGGCAGACCTCATCGAACCCGGCAGAAGAGCGGATATCGTCCCCCGTTTAAAAGAGATAAGGGAGTGCGCATTTACCGACCTGGACGAGTGCATGTACATCGTCACGAAACAGCAGGTCGAATATCTTGAGAGCGATCAGTCGAAAGTGGTTGACCGCGCGACCCGGGACACTTATTATTGCTATAGGAAAATACATGAAAATAGGATAAACAAAGGAGAACTGAATGGATTCTAAAGAGATCGTTAAGGCTGCTGTAAAGGTTCTGGACAGCAAAAAGGCAGAGGATGTCAAAATAATAGACATCAGCAAAGTAACTGTCATCGCGGACTACTTCATAATCGCCGGTGCTTCAAATGAAAGACAGTGCAAGGCACTGGCTGACAATGTTGAGGAAACACTGGGCAGAGCAGGAGTGGAACCAAAGTCGATAGAAGGTTATGCTAATGCTAACTGGATCCTTATGGACTACCGGGATGTTATCATCCACATCTTCAATCAGGACCAGAGGCTCTTCTATGACCTTGAAAGGATTTGGACTGACGGTAAGATAGTCGAAGCAGCCGAGTTATGATATAATAAGACCACTAAGCTTTTCCGGGGGATTGAAAGGCTTGGAAATAAAGGAGGATTATTATGAAAACCAGGCGTTTGACAAAGAAGGAAATGAGGATCTTTGCTGTAGGACAGCTCGGATGGTCCATCCTTGGCGGAATCATCAACACGTGGCTTGTTACTTTCTACCTTCCAACAAAGGAAGCAGTGGAAAATGAACAGGCCCCTTTTTATGTTCCGACGGGACTTATCATTTTCGGGGTACTCACTATTTTAGGACTCATAACATTTATCTGCCGTATTTTTGACGCGGTAACAGACCCGCTGATCGCGACTCTGTCCGACCGCAGCAAGAACCCGAAGGGCAGAAGGATACCGTTCATGAGAGTGGCAGCGATACCTTTTGCTGTCATAACCGTACTTGTATTCTGCGCACCCGTTCAGGCCATAAGCGGCATCAATATCGCATGGGTGCTTGTGTTCCTTATCCTGTTCTATCTGTTCATGACGATGTACTGCACACCTTACAACGCACTCATTTCCGAGTTCGGTAAGACACAGGACGACAGGATGTACATCTCAACCGCGATATCACTGACATTCTTCTTTGGAACACTTATCGCGTACCTGCCTTTCCTTTTCGCGGGAATGCTCAGGGGCATGAACGTTTCATACAGCTGGAGCTACCGCATTCTGTTCATTGTGCTTGCTGTCATAGCACTGATCTGCATGCTCATCCCTACATTCAAGCTCAATGAAAAAGAATTTGTTGACACCAAGCCCAGCGAGTCCAACGCGATCAAGAGCCTTGCCGCAACATTCAGAAATAAAGATTTCCTTAAATTCTCAGCTTCCGACATTGCTTACTGGATCGGACTTACACTGTTCCAGACAGGCCTTCCTTTTTTCGTAAAGGTTTCCATGAAGCTGGATGAAGGATTCACCCTCTATTTCATGGGAGCAATGACAGTGCTTTCGGCATGCTTCTATCCGTTCGTATCCAAGATGGTCAGGAAGTACGGCAAGAAGAAACTGGTCATAATCGGTTTCCTCGGTCTTGCCCTTGCATATGTCATCACGGCCCTCATCGGAGTGATCCCGCTCCCGGGTGTCGTATTCGGTGTTCTCATAGTCATCATCGCTGCTTTCCCTATGGCCCTTCTCGGAATCATCCCTCAGTCTATCGTTGCTGACGTGGCTGAAGAGGATTCCATCCAGACTGGAGAGAACAGGGAAGGCATGTTCTTCGCAGCAAGAACATTTGCCATGAAGCTCGGACAGTCGATCGCAATGCTGGTATTTACATCCCTTGCAGTCCTCGGTACAACACAGGACATCACCAGCAATGACCTTACCGCATCGGACATCGGCCTTCGTATAATCGCGATCGTTGCTGTCGTATTCTGCGCGCTCGGCGCTGTCATCCTGTCCTTCTACAATGAGAAGAAGGTCATGAAGACCATCAATGATGCGCACGCCGCAAGAGGCGAGGAAGAATGACATGAAATTCAGGATAAGATATACAGCCAATTCCGAGAAACACAGGGAATTCAAAGTCGACCTTGCCGAGGTTATTGCCGATGTCGGCAAAGCCGAAGCGGGTTCTTCTGCGATAACACACAGCTACGGCAATGAGGACCTGGCCATCGACATCACAACCGCCGGTGAGAGGGTCACTGTCATCCTTAATGCCAAAACACCGCTCATCATAGAAAAGAGCGTGTTTGACCATGAGTATGATTATGACGAGACCTGCAGGATATTCATCAACGGGTATCAGAGCTGGACGGAGACCAGAGAGTATAATATCAATGAGAAAGTCCACAACTTAAACAGGCTTCCGAAATTCATCAAGGACAAGTTCCATTTCGAAGCTTACGGTGATCCCTGGTTTTACAGATACAAAGACGATCTGTGGCACGGTTACACCTATACCTACGTCGAAAATGACAAAAAAGAATGCGACTTCATAGGTTCCCTCAACGAGGAAAATGCTTTCCTCATTGTCAACCATGAACCGTGGAAAAAAGTGATCCGTCTTGAGAGCGATGCCGCCGGAAGAGCTGTGGATGACAGCTTCAGGCTGTTCGATTTCGTGAACTACCATGGGACAGTAAAGGACTGCCTCAGGAACTATTTTGGAAATTACGGCGCATGCACGGCTCCCAAGATCAAGGGCTACACATCCTGGTACAAGGATTACCAGAACATAAACGAGGCCAAGATGCTCGACGCGCTCGAGGGGATCGACAAGGAGCACTATGACCTGTTCCAGATCGATGACGGCTATGAGACATTTGTCGGCGACTGGCTTGACATTGACAGGACCAAGTTCCCGAACGGGCTTAAAGGCATAGTCGATAAGATCCATGCGAAGGGGCTTAAGGCCGGCATATGGCTGGCTCCGTTCGTTGCAGAGACTAAGAGCCGGCTTTACAGGGAACACCCGGACTGGATCATGCGCCGAAACGGAAAAGAAGTATTTGCCGGAAGCAACTGGAGCGGCGACGTGGCTCTGGACATCAGGAAACGCGAAGTCCAGGACTATATCAGGGAATGCCTTAGTTTCTACGCTGAACTTGGGTTTGACTTCTTCAAGCTGGATTTCCTGTACGCTGCAGCACTTAGCGCCGGCGATACTGTTGACGGGCTGAGCGACGAAGACGGACAGTTCACAAGGGCTGAGATCATGCGCCTTGCCATGAAGGGCATAAGGGACATCCTCCCGGATAAGCTCATACTTGGCTGTGGAGTTCCGCTGTCATCAGCGTTCAATCTTGTGGATTACTGCAGAGTCGGCCCTGATGTATCACTGAAATTCGACGACGCTGTCTACATGAGGTTCATGCACAGGGAGAGGATATCCACAAAGACGACCATAATG
>JAZOAJ010000292.1:0-5997 GCA_045595385.1 Lachnospiraceae bacterium
GCAACTGCGCAGCAGTCACAGTCAACCGAGAGATTGCACATGATGCTCACGAAAGCGATCTTTCCCTCAAAATGCTTTACCACGCTTGAAGCGGCGTCTGCCATTGCCTCAAGGAACTGATCCTGCTCACATGTATTGCTCCAAAGCCTTTTCTGAGTCCTCTGTTTTCCGCCGGAATGGATGTACGCTTTGCCGTCGCTTGACGCGCAGCCTATCGAAAGCTGCTTGATGGCTCCTCCGAATCCTCCCATCGGATGACCCTTAAAATGGGAAAGAACCAGCATTGAATCGTAGTTTTCTATGTTCTTTCCGAGGAGGTTCTCTTTGATAACCTTTCCGTTAGGGATAGGCCATACAACGTCCGGGCCTTCAGCATCCATCAGGTCAACATCGAAGTATTCCGTCCAGCCATGCTCTTTTATCAGTTCTCTATGTTTTGCGGTTGTATTTCTTGCTCCGCCGTATGCGGTATTGCACTCTACTATCGTACCATTGACGTGTTCGACCATAGGCCTCATGAACTCCGGATGCAGGAAGTTCTGATTTCCCTTCTCCCCTGAATGTACCTTGACTGCAACTTTACCGGGGAGAGTGATCCCCAGCGCATCGTACATTTTTACCACGGCTTCAGGTGTGATCTCTTTTGTGAAATAAACTTTTGCTTTATTCATTTTTTACGTTCCCCTCTTCAGATATACTCTTCAAGGCCGGCTTCAAATGCATCCGGATCCTTTTTATATTCATTCCAGATCACCTGTTTTTTTGCACCCAGGACTCTCGCCCTGTTAAACAGGAGCCTGTTCATGTTCTCCAGATAATCTTTTCTGAGTACTCTGTTGATCTCCTTTGCTTCATCATATATCCGCTGTTTACATTTCGCGGACATGACCTTCCAGCCGGCAAATGTCTTAACACGCTTCAGTTTTTTCAGCCTCGACATAAGATCATCATAATACTCCAGATACTCCTCGTTAGCCTCTGTGTAAACATCATCCAGACCTTTAAATCTGTAATATTGGTAAATAAGCTCAGACGCGGTTTTTTCGGAAACAGCCGAAAGCCCCGGTTCTTCAACCTTGCTTACCGCCCTGTCATAGCGTTTAAGGGCATTTTTAAATTTCCTGCTCTTAGGGGCATTAAAGATAAGGGTCCGCAGATTAAACGTTACCTTCAGAAGATATACTTTTGTCGCCTCAATATGGCGGAAAACCCTCTCAGAATTAAGATCAGGCTGTCTGACTCCTTCGCTCATTCCGGCTCCTTAAGTCACTTTATGCAATCAGGGCATGGAGTGCAGCCGGATGCAATGGCTTCATCTTCATCCATGATAAACAGCGGCACAGCCGGATCCAGATTTGAACAACCGTATCTGTGGTAAATGAAATTCCAGTCATTGGGAATGTAGACCCTGCTTTCGATCTTCTCCAGAGCTTCCTCCGCCGCAACCTGTTCGGCTCTTGCCGCTCTGTTCTCGCTGACCATCGTGCGGTATTTCAGCCCGAAATGCACCAGTGTGGCAGCAAGTCCTATGCAAATGAGCGCAAGAAGTATTATCGCGGCAATATAACCGGACCTGTCGCGCCTCATGTGCTTTATGCTTTTGAGTGAGCTGTTCAGGCAATAGCCGCAGTTATAACAGAAATTGTTCGGTTCAAAGTTCTCCCTACCGCAGATCGGGCACTTCATCTTCCATTGACCTCAATACCATTTTCTACTGATTATATAAGGATTTTCCCCCTTAGTCAATTTGCAAACCCTTATTAATCATCAGTTCTTTTTTCTGTATCCGGATGACATGTCCACTTCACTTATGAGCGGACCGCCGGAAATATAGTTTTTCAGATTCTCAGTCATTATCCTGAGGATCGAGTCATAAGTATACTGAAGATGGTATCCTCCCGAAACGTGCGGAGTGATCATAAGGTTCTTTGCATCCCAGAGAGGAT
The DNA here is from genome assembly GCA_045595385.1 of Lachnospiraceae bacterium. GTDB lineage: Bacteria > Bacillota > Clostridia > Lachnospirales > Lachnospiraceae > RGIG5612. The sequence continues at coordinate 1,947 of JAZOAJ010000292.1, forward strand.
CGTCCTGAGGAAGCGGTTCTATGTGGGTCACATCAAGGCAGGCACCGCCTATCTTTCCATTGTTAAGCGCATCGGTTAATGCTGCAGGATCTGCAGCGGATCCTCTTCCTATATTTACAAACAGCGCATGATCTTTCATGAGATCAAATCTTTCGCTGTTAAAAATGCCTTTTGTATGGGCGGTCTCCGGGAGAGCACTTACCACGAAATCTGCTTCCGGCAAATACCTGTCCAGATCCTCCATCGTCCCGCATGCATCAAATATTCCGTCAGGTTCAGACTTTTGCCTTCTGATGGCAATGCATCTGCTGCCAAGTGCCTTCATTCTTTTTGCGAGTTCAGTTCCAATGTTTCCCGCTCCGACAACAAGGGTGGCGGAACCGTATATCCCCCTGACAGGGCCCTCATCCTTCCATGCATGTTTTTCTTTATTTACGCAGTATAAGTCAATCTTTTTGATGAACGTGAGGATCATTGCCAGCATGTGTTCAGCTATCGCAACACCATAAGCACCGCTTGCGCAGCACATAGTTACACCTTCCGGCAGTTCACCGTTTATGTACTGGTTTGTCCCTGCAGAATAAAGCTGGAAGAACTTCAGGTCCTTTGCGTGTTCAAGCAGCTTTGGTGAAATGTTCCCGAGTATGATGTCCCTGCCTTCCACATCCTGCACTCCCTCATCCATTGTGACAGGCGGTTTTGCATCAGGCGAGACCCTGATCTCGTCAGTTCCGTTATCTGAGACAAACAGAAATTCGCTGCCGGGGGCTGCCTGCCTGAACAGTTCTTTCTCTTTTTCGCCAACAGGCAGTGTAACAAGTATCCTGTGCTGTTTAAATGTATTTTCCATTATCCGTCTCCTGTCTTCTTCATGTCATTCATGTATCAGTTCAATAGATTATAGCATTAAAAAACGCAGTGGTCATCTCACTGCGTCTTTTTCTTTCTGCATTGCGGTAAACATTTTGAAATACTTCAGGATGGTTTCCATCTCCGCTTCAGTTGTCTGCTCATTTATCTTATTATTGCACTCTTCGATCATCTTTTTATGCTTTTTGTTGAGTGCCTTACCCTTCTTCGTGATCATTACGATCACCTTTCTCCTGTCCTGGGTAGACGTCTGTCTTTCGATAAGCCCTTTCTTATCCATCCCGTTCAGGATCGTCGTGATCCTTGGCATCGTGACATTCATTGTATCACTAAGCTGTTTAGGATTGATGCTTCCGCCGGCTTTCTCTATCAGCCAAAGAACACGTTCCTCACTTGAGCATCTCTGTTCTTCAAAAGCATTGTTGTAAAAAAGCTCTTCACATACGCTGTTGATCTCTTTAAGTAAATTCTCTCTTTCCATTATTTTTTTAACCTTTCTAAAACTCAATCGGGTTAAAATTAACCACCTGTAAAACATATATGGTGTTTACTCAGATAGTTTACAGAGATATTTGACAAAGGTCAACCATTTTATGCAAATATTCCTTGTAAATTATGCGTTTTTTTGAATATATATTAATATATGTTAACATTGTGGCCGGCTGACTATTTATTTGATCTTTCTGCCTTTCCATTTTCCGCTGAAATAATATATCAAGGAATATGCAAGTCCCATGCACCAGCCTATGGCACAGCTCTGCCAGCAGGAAGCATAGCCCAGTCCGAATGCGTATACCATGACGTACGCACCGATCACCCTGCCGCCTAAAGCAAGCAGTACCACCCCCATTGCATGCTGCGGCACTCCTGCCCCCTGAAACATGCCGTTTATCGGAAGATAGAACGCCAGAAGAGGGTACGCGCACGCTATGAACACAATGTATTCAACGCTCTGCTTAAGCGCCTCGCCCGATACCCCGAAAAACGCTGCGCAGTTCTCAGCGAATATGCACTGCAGGGCGCCTATCACGGCGACAAAAATGAGGTTCATTATTATTGCTGACCACATGCCCCTCTTTACCCTGTCAGGCCTGCCTGCACCTGTATTCTGGCCTGCAAAAGCCGCCATTCCTGAATAGAAACCCATCGAAGGTATCGAAAGGTACTGCTCCACCTTGGTTCCGACGGCATAGGCTGACATTGTGACCGCGCCGAAGGAATTGATAAGCCTCTGCAGGAATATCATGCCGCTGGACAGTATTATCTGCTGGATCGTTGTAGGAATGCCCATTTTCAGGCAGAGCCTGAATTTCCCGCCATCAAAGATGAATTCCGATCGTTTGAAGCGGAAATATTCATATTTCTTTACCATGTAGATACAGCTGACAAAAGCGCAGGCAAACTGTGCGATGATCGTCGCAAGGGCTGCCCCGAAGACTTCCCATCTGAACACAGCCACGAAAAGCATGTCCAGACCAATGTTTGAAAGTGTCGATACAAGCAGGAAATAAAGCGTTGCCCTGCTGTCACCGATCGATCTCAGCATGGAAGCAACGGCATTGTAGACAAACTGGAACAGTATGCCGATGGCGTAAATCCTGAAGTAGATGACGGCGTGGCGGAAAATATCATCATCCTTTATCCCGACCAGATGCCGCATGACTATCTCGGTTGTGCTCACGCCGAGAATGGTAAAAAAGACACCCATGATAAAGAACAGTATGAGTATGGTGGATATTGCCCTGCGCATGTGGGAATACTCTTTTGCCCCGAAATATTGGGAAATGACTATTCCGCAGCCGTTCCCCATTCCTATGCCGAGAGCGACAAAGAGGAACGCCAGGGTTCCGCTGCTGCCGACTGCCGCCAAAGCATTCGAGGATACATAGTTTCCGACGACCAGTCCGTCAACTGTATTGTACAGCTGCTGAAGAAGCTGCCCAGCCATTATCGGCAGGGCAAACAGCAGTATCTTTTTCCATTCTGTCCCTTCAGTGAGATTCTTTTCCATGCCGATTATTTTAACCCATCCGAAAAGATTTTTGTATCAAAAAAACTCCCGGCGGTGACAGCTCTCAGAATTTTTCGGGTTACTCTGATGCTTTTCACCGCCGGGAATCCTTATAAGTATTTGCTCACTGGGCTTTCCTGTCCCTCACAATCAGGATCACTGGCAGTAAGAATATTCTACGTCTATGATGTCTGTTACATGGTTCCTCTTTGTCACAGCGCTTATGCCTTTGCGGATCAGATGCGATGGCGTGAGCAGTCCGGAATACTCAACAACCTTTGCCGCATGTTTGTCCGGCAGCATGTTAACTATCGTTGCTGGGATCACAGCATATACGCTCGCAAGTCCGGCGATGATCGATGCTGTTTTCCATGTGGTGCTCACGGCTTCAGGATTACTCTTCGCGAGCTCGTTTGTGTCAAAGTGCCTCAGTATGTCATCCACGAGTTCAAGTCTCGTTACATCTTCAGGTGATACGTTGTTTGCCCTTGCGTAATCCTCTCTCGAGAACTTGATGTCGCTGAAGTTTTCCATTGCGAAATCCGCAACCCCCTTAAGCTTATCTCCGCAAGTTGTCATCACCTTGTTTACAAAACCGCCAGTTCCGTTATTCAATAAAGCATTCTCAAAAATCATCTCGTCCTCCTTTCGGATGTCCAGTGTCCTGTGTGAAGCCTTTTTCCCTTATTTCTGAGGTGATTATATCCGCGGTCTGTTTCAGGATAAACGCATATCAGGGGGACATAAAAAGAGCTATTTCCCCTTTCGGAAGAAATAGCTCTCTGCCTGTTTTATATATAGATCGTATCAGTCTATCAGTTTGGGCAGGAAATATTCCGTCATCTTATACCACCACGGCCAGTCATGGTTCACATCGTATCCCCAGAGATCGACCCATGTATTAATGCCTTTCTCCTGAAAAATGCCTGCAAGAGTCTTGGCATAGTCCGGCTGCTCCCAGGCACCCTGTCCGGTGCAGATGATCGACCTTCCGCTGTTATACATGTCAATGTAAGGGTGATCCTTGGGCATGCCGCCGAGGAAATCTATCGGTGAAAAGTAATAGACAAGGTCGTCCATGTAATCATCAAATCCGTATGACGCGCTGTAGATCCCGCTTATGGCAAGCAGCCTGGAGAACAGATCCGGGCGGCGGTAGAAAAGGACGGC
>JAZOAJ010000293.1:0-3738 GCA_045595385.1 Lachnospiraceae bacterium
CACATGTTTTATCATTCATGATATGGAGGGTAAGATGCAGGAAAATGCTTTATCTAAAAAAAATCTGATCGCTCTGCTGATCATTAACATGGTCACGGTCATCCTTTTCTTTCTGGCCTGGATAGAGACGATGAGCACAAAAAAAGGCGCGCTCATAGCCTCCGGATTCGCATACCTCAAATACTACACCGTGATCTCCAATGCCCTCTTCACTGTCATTTCCCTGGTGCTTGCCGTCATCGTCATCTGCATGCTGGCCGGGAAAGCAAAGCGCATACCACGGATCATTTTCCTGATCAAATACATATCCGCATCGATGCTCTCCGTCACTTTCTGGGTTGTGCTCGTAATGCTCGCGCCCAGGCTCGGCATAGTGTTCCTCTTCAGCGGCGCAAACTTCTGGTACCATTTTATCATCCCGTTCATTTCGATCGGTGAATTCATCCTTCTGGACCGTTTCGGGAAGGTGCCTTTTAAAGAGACGTTCCTCACGCTGATCCCAACTTTGATCTATGCTGCTGTTTATATCACGAATGTCGCGGTAAATGGCCGGACTCCCGCAAATGACTTTTACGGGATACTGAACTGGGGCCTTCCGGTCGGCATACTGATATTGCTCTTTATCCTGGCAGTAAACTGGGGATCCGCTCTATTGCTTAGATTTGGCAGAGGCCGCAGAGGATGACAAAAGAACCGTACCCTTGTCACCTTATGGCTGATGATGGTAAAATACCTTCCATGTACAGCAGAACGATCGAAGAACTCCAATCAGATATAGGAAAAAAGCTTGTGATCGATATCCGCCCCGCAGGCGAATATGACAGAGATCACTATCCCGGCTGCATAAATATGCCGTGGACCGGCAATGAGGCATTTCTGGACGAGTATGAAGATGCTCTTCCGAAGGATGCCCCTATCTATGTTTTCTGTCACTCAGGGCTTAAAAGCATAGACCTGGTCTGCGAACTGCAGGATCTGGGATATGATGCGTACAGTGTCAGCGGCGGGTACCGTCAGTGGCTGAAGATCGCCCTGTCAAATAACAGCAGTCTGCTCCCGAATGCCGCCGAGATCTGCGCCCGGGTCGAGAACAGCATCATCAAAAAGTTCCACAAGGAGATCTGGAGCAGGTTTACTAAAGCCATTAAGACATACGTGCTGATAAAACCCGGTGACAGGATCGCGGTATGCATTTCCGGCGGGAAGGATTCCATGCTCATGGCCAAACTCTTTCAGGAGCTTTTGAAGCATGGGGAACAGAATTTCGAAGCTGTTTTTCTTGTGATGGATCCCGGATACAGCGAGGAAAATGCTCTCGCGCTGGAAAACAATTCAAAACTCCTCAATGTGCCCATAGAGGTATTTCATTCTGACATATTTGAGATCGTTACCGACATCAAAGAATCGCCCTGTTATCTCTGCGCAAGGATGCGCAGGGGGCACCTTTATTCCAAGGCTCAGGAGCTTGGCTGCAACAAGATCGCTCTGGGGCATCACTATGACGATGTTATCGAAACCATTTTAATGGGCATGCTCTATGGCGGACAGGTGCAGACCATGATGCCGAAGCTCCACAGCACCAACTTCCCCGGGATGGAGCACATCCGCCCGCTGTATCTTACCCGTGAGGCGGATATCAAACGCTGGCGCGACTATAATAAACTCCATTTTCTGCAGTGCGCCTGCCGTTTTACCGATGCGTGCTCACTGGACGGGGGTACCGAGCAGGGTTCCAAACGCGCCGAAGTCAAGGCGCTTATCAGCAGGCTGGCTGAAAAAGATCCGATAATAGAAAAAAACATTTTCCGCAGCGTGGAAAATGTTAATCTCCAGACAGTTATTGCCTATAAGGATAAAGGGATAAAGCACAGTTTTCTTGATACATATGATCAGGAGTGACAGGTGCAGAGTTCTTTTCCCATTTCATATGCTTTTTTCAGATGTTCCGGAAACACCGTTTCATGGCGCCTGATCTTGGCTTCAGGGTTAAAGCGCGTCCAGTTGTATTTGCTGTAATCATCTACCTGAAGAGTATCCCCGCTTGTAAACACCTCTGTAGGACCGAATCCTCTGATGAGTCCTGCCTTGAGCGTTTCGACGAGCTGCGCATTCCTTCCGCCCGGCTCATATGACGCATCAGGAGCGTTGCTTGTCACTATGAGAAGAGTCTTTCTGTCCGCATCATGATAGCTGCGTTTTTCTTCCCTGTATGTTGTATTCTGATAAAGCTGTCTTTCATATAACGCATGGAATCCCGCGCTGGCCTGTCCCAGATACACAGGAGTCCCGATTATCACTGCATCTGCCTCTCTGATGGCCTGAAGTACAGGATAAAGCCCGTCATGAACAACGCACCAGCCCTGCTCCTCTCCCCTCTTGCATCCGAAACATGAAAGGCAGCCTGTATATTTATCCAGCTGATAAAGATCAAAATGCGTAACCTCAGCGCCGGCATCCCGTGCGCCTCTTGCAGCTTCATTTACCAGCTGAGCTGTATTCCAGCCTGTCCTGGGACTGGCATTGATCGCAACTACCTTCATGATCCATTTCCTCCTTTGTAGATGACTGTAATAACTGCTATTCGCTGTATATGCAGAAAAAAGCGAGCGCGCTCGCGGCGGCTACATTTAGGGAATCCACGCTGTTGAACATGGGGATCCTGACAGTATAGGTACAGGCATCGATGACCCCGCCGGGAAGCCCGTAACCTTCATTTCCGAGCAGCACCGCCATTTTTTCCTCGTTGAACTTCGTTTTCTTTGTCAGACTGACTGAGTTATCCCTCAGCGCCATGGCAATGGTCGCGAATCCGTTTTCAGCAAGCATGCTGACAAGATCAGCATCATTTCTGACCACTGTCCACGGTATCTGGAATACCGTGCCCATGCTAACCCTTGTCGAACGGCGGGTAAGCGGATCCACTGAATTCTTTGTAAGGATCACCCCGTCTGCTCCGAGAGCTGCTGCCGATCTTATGATTGCCCCTACATTGGTGGGGTTTTCCACATCCACGAGCACTGCAAGCCTCTTCTTGTCCCTGCAGAACTCAGAAAACTCCTCAATGGGCTTTCTCCTGAAAACCGTCCAGAGTCCTTTTACAAGCGCATAACCTGTCAAATGCTCCACTATGGAATGATCGGCCATGTAAACAGGTATGCTCTCCTGCTTTTCTATTCCATGGATTTCAGCGATCTTTTTCAGGACAGGAAGCGCCTCCTTGTCAAACTTCTGGTCTTCGATCAGAAGTGACAACGGCTCATACCCTGCCTCCAGCGCCCTCAGCGCGACATATGAACTCTCAGCTATAAAGATACCCGGGTCCGGCTCGTAGTATCTATAAAGCTGAACTTCCTTCAGCTGAGAGAACACCGCCAGTTCCGGCGCGTCAAGGTCATTTATCTCTATCCTGTTTATCCTAATGTTTTCCATATATGTACAGCTGTAAAGTTGCTGACGCACAGTCTTTTTAACAGCACAGCCAGGTCTGATGATGTGATTGCGTGATTTGCAGGTGCTGCCGCACCGCAGTCCACGGAAACGATCACTCCCTGCCCTGACTCCGGCAAGGTGTGCGCATCTTCATCTATTATCACATCTTCAAATCCGACCAGTTTCATGAATCTGACCAGCCGGTCTGTATAGTCTGTATCGGGATCATTCCCGCCAAATGCTGCGGCGATCCTTCCGGGCACTTCCCTGCCGATACATGCATATACCGGACGGCCTCCCATGCTAGCC
>JAZOAJ010000294.1:0-2774 GCA_045595385.1 Lachnospiraceae bacterium
GGCATATTATGCGGCATACTTCAGTATCAGGGCAGCAGCTTTTAATTACGAGATCATGTGCATGGGCAAGGAAAAACTCATTGAACAGATGGATCTTGTCAAAAAGCGCATTGCCCAGGGCGAATCCTCTCCAAAAGATGATGTGACGTTCAAGGACATGAAGAGTGTGCTGGAAATGTATGCGCGCGGGTTTGAGTTCATGCCGATAGATCTTTACAGGGCAAAGGCAACAAGATTCCAGGTGATCGACGGAAAGATCATGCCTTCATTCACATCAATCGACGGAATGGGTGAAAAAGCGGCTGAAAACCTTGAAAAGGCAGCAGGAGAGGGCAGGTTTACTTCAAGGGAAGACATGAAGATCAGGGCTAAGGTATCATCGTCCATGGTTGAGAAAATGCATGACCTGGGCATTCTGGGATCACTTCCGGAGAGCAGTCAGATAACATTTGCGGATCTGTTCAACATAAAAATGTAATAGGATATTTGGAGGGAAATATGTTAAGTATTGATAATGAGAGATGTATCCAGTGCGGCACCTGTGTGGATGAATGCACCACGGGAGCGCTAAAAAACGAAGACGGAATGATCAGACATGATCCTTCCAAATGCATGTGGTGCGGCCACTGCCTGGCGGTATGTCCGAGAGACTGCATCATCATTGACGGTGACGGATATGACTGCGAGGAAGTTGAAGAGATCGGTTTCGGAAAAATGCCTACTGCTGCCCAGATCAGGAACATGATCCTCATCAGAAGAAGCATCAGATCCTTCGATGACGCTTCGGTTACCGAGGACGAACTGGAGAATACCCATGAAGCCGGCAAGTATTCCCCGACTGCCGGAACCAGGCAGGGAAATGCTGTTGTCGCAGTTACCGAGGAAAAGACCGGTGAACTTGCAGAAGACACTGTCAAAGCATTCAGAAGGCTGGCTGCGCAGGGAAAACCTGATGAGAGATTCTCCGGCATGGCAAACAGGCTGTGTGACGCATTTGAGAACGAAGGACAGGATGGGATCTATTTCTCAGCTCCTTTAGTCATATTTGTATTTGCCGATTCTGACATAGACGGAGCCATATGCGCAACAAACATGGGCTGGATGGCACAGGCACAGCAGCTTGGCTACTGCTTCGCACGTATTCCGATCGCTGCGTTTAACGATCCCGGGTTTTCCGCCAAATGGAAAGCACCGGAAGGAAAGAAACCGGTTATCGCGCTGCTCATAGGCAATCCTGCAAATGAGTATTTCTGCTCAGTACCGAGAAAGACACCTGACATAACGATCTTTTAAGATAAGCGGAGAGTAATGATCTTTATTACCGGCGACACTCACAGGATAAGGGATATAGACAAACTTGAGGTAGAGCAGTTTCCGGAACAGGAACTGCTGACCAAAGATGACTATCTGATCATTGCCGGCGATTTCGGCGCTGTCTGGACAGGCGATGACCAGGATGACGAGATCCTTGAGTATCATGACTTTAAGAATTATACGACACTTTTCATAGCAGGAAATCATGAGAACCATGACCTGCTTGAAAGGTATCCTGTTGAACTCTGGAATGGCGGCAAAGTCAGGCGTATCAGGGATACTGTACTCCAGCTGATGAACGGGCAGGTATTCGAGATAGACGGAAAGACCTTCTTCACCATGGGAGGAGCAACAAGCGTTGACCGAGTGTTCCGGACAGAAGGGATCAGCTGGTGGCCTCAGGAAGAACCGTCAGAGGAAGAGTACGCTGAAGCGTTGGAAAACCTTAAAAAAGCCGGTAACAGCGTTGACTACATAATTACGCACACTTGCCCTGAAAAGGTCAGAAAACAGGCTTTCAGCGTTTATGATGACTTCATTGAATACAGCAGCGGGGTCGAGCAGTTCCTTGATATAGTATATGACAACGTTTCCTATAAAAAGTGGTTCGCGGGCCACATACACATAGACAGGGAATTCAGGGAGCATAGACTAAGGATACTGTATAACAGCATAGTAAAGATATGAACAAAAAAAGGAACCGGAAACGGTTCCTTTTCAGCAGCTCGTAGGAGAATTGAACTCCTGATTCCGCCTTGAGAGGGCGGCGTCTTAACCACTTGACCAACGAGCCATAACGCATGACGCTTGATTAGTTTACAAAATACGCACCGCAATGTCAAGCGTAAATATTGGAAAAACAATTGAAATAAAAGAAGATTATATTACAATTAGCATATGGGAAATGTTTTTGTAATGGATGTGGATAAGTGCAACGGATGCTATGACTGTCTGATGGCATGCAATGAAAAATACTTTGGTGAGGCACTTGCCGGATTTGACATGGAACATCCCGCCCTTGGCCAGTTCCTGATGAAAATAGAAGAGCATCTGTATGGTGATCCGCCCAGGATCAAGCAGTTCTTTCTGGTCAAACCCTGTATGCACTGTGAGAACGCTCCATGCGCCAGGTGCTGCCCTGTGGACGCCATTAAGATCAATGAATTCGGCATGGCTGAACTCCTGGAAGATAAATGCATCTCCTGCAGGCTCTGCGTATATGCGTGCCCGTACGATCTGATCTTTTATGACCGTGAGAAGGGGACTGTTGCCAAATGCTCCGGATGCTCAGACCTGTTAAGGCAGGGAAAAGAACCTGCATGCGTATCTTCCTGTGAGAGAAAAGCCATATCATTCGGAGATATTTCAGAAATTGGCCAGATCGCTGAAAACGCAGATCAGATCATTCCCGAACCGGGCATGAAACCGGCAGTGTTTTATAGGAATCTGCCTAAATCGTG
>JAZOAJ010000295.1:0-2662 GCA_045595385.1 Lachnospiraceae bacterium
TGCGACGGCGGCACAGAGTTCGAGATGGGCCCTTCTGACAAGAGCAGCATAGGAACCGAGATCACGCTGCACCTGAACGGGGACTGCTACGAGTATTCAAATGAATACAGGGTGAGGGAGGTTCTGAACAAGTACTGCTCGTTCATGCCCGAGGAGATATACCTTGTAAATACTGACAATCTCCTTAAAAAGGATGAGAATGCCGCTGATGAAGAGCCAAAGCCCATCAACGACACACATCCGCTCTGGGGCAAGCACCCGAACGAGTGCACAGAGGACGAGTATAAGGAGTTTTACCGCAAGGTCTTCAATGACTACAAGGATCCGCTGTTCTGGATACACCTGAACATGGATTATCCGTTCAACCTGAAGGGCATATTGTATTTCCCGAGGTTTGACAATAAGTTCGATACCATCGAGGGCACCATTAAACTGTACAACAACCAGGTGTTCATCGCGGACAACATCAAGGAAGTCATACCGGAATTCCTCCTTCTGCTGAAAGGTGTGATCGACTGCCCGGATCTTCCGCTCAACGTTTCAAGGAGCGCGCTCCAGAACGACGGGTTCGTGAACAAGATCTCGGACTACATCACTAAGAAGGTAGCGGACAAGCTTTCCGGCATGTACAAGACTGAAAGAGAGAACTATGAGAAGTACTGGGATGACATCTCACCGTTCATCAAATTCGGCTGCATCCGTGATGAAAAGTTCGCGGAGAAGATGGATGAATATGTCCTCTACAAGAACATCGATGACAAGTACATGACTCTGGCAGAGTGCCTTGAGGAAAACAAGGAAAAACACGAGAATACGGTATTCTATGTAAACGCGCGCCATGTACAGGGCCAGTACATCAACATGTTCAGGAAAGCAAAGCTGGATGCAGTCTACCTTGAGCAGATCATTGATACGGCGTTCATCCAGCATATCGAGCAGAAGAATGAAGGCGTTCATTTTGTAAGAGTAGATGCTGACCTTGACAAGGTGTTCACAAAGAGGACATCCAAGGCTGACCAGGCCGCTCTTGATGAAAAGGCAGAAGCGCTTCAGGCAAAACTCAGGGAAAAGACCGGCAGCGACAAGCTGGTTGTCAAGGTCCAGAACCTTAAGAATACACAGACATCATCAGTCCTTACGGTGGCTGAAGAGACCAAGCGAATGGAAGACTGGATGCGCCAGATGGGCATGAGTGAGAACATGGAGCAGTTCAAGGATCCGGGAACACTGGTGCTCAATGCGAACAACGATCTCGTAAAGATCGTACTGGACGATCCGGACGGAGAGAACTCGGATATTGTCCTTGAGCAGCTCTATGACCTCGCAAAACTGGCAAATGCTCCTCTTTCCACCGAAGAGATGACGAAATTCATTGAACGCAGCAACAGAATCATGTTATTATTAGCGGGCGATAAGCACTGAAATAAAAGGAGATAAGTATAATGGCAGATACAAACAATACACAGGAAGGCTGCACAGGTTCATGTTCAGGCTGCCCGAGTGCAGGAAACTGCTCCAGCGCTCAGGTTAACCCGGCAGATCTTCTTGAACCGATGAATGCCCAGAGCAATATAAAGCATGTGATCGGCATTGTCAGCGGCAAAGGCGGAGTCGGAAAATCATTCGTGACAGGCGCACTGGCTGTACAGCTTGCAAAGAAAGGATACAAAGTAGGTATCCTGGACGCGGACATTACCGGTCCTTCAATACAGAAGATGTTCGGAATGAAAAATGAAGTCGAGGGAAATGTCGACGGTATCCTGCCCGGCGTTTCCAAAGGCGGAATAAAGATCATGAGCATCAACATGCTCCTTGACAGCGAGGACACACCTGTGCTTTGGAGAGGTCCCGTTATCGCCGGAGTTGTAAAACAGTTCTGGAAGGATGTCGTTTGGGGAGAACTGGATTTCCTGCTCGTCGACATGCCTCCGGGAACAGGAGACGTTCCCATGACTGTATTCCAGTCGCTTCCGGTTGACGGGATAATCGTTGTGACATCTCCTCAGAGCCTTGTCAACATGGTAGTCAGGAAAGCCTTCCACATGGCAGGCATCATGAAGATCAAAGTCCTCGGCATCATCGAGAACTACAGCTACATGATCTGCCCGGACTGCGGAAAGAAGCTTAATGTATTCGGCGAGAGCCACATTGATGAGGTGGCTGCAGATATCGGACTTAAGGTCCTTGGAAAACTCCCGATCAACCCGGATCTTGCTGTAAAGTCAGATGAAGGAAGATTCGATGAGGTAGTACTTGATGAAGTCCTTCCTGCAGTAGACAGGATGGAGTTACTTTACGTGAGGACAGCTGAGAAATGAAAAAGTATTATGAAATGACAATTGCCGGCTGCAAAAGACAGCTCCCTCTGTGCAAGGCAAGCGAAGACCTGGTGATCGCCGGTTTCGTTATCTTCGGTGACGTCGAACTCACCTGCGCCTGCGCTGCAGAGCTGCTCAAGAAAGCTCCGGATTTTGACTATCTGGTCGCGCCTGAGGCAAAGTCGATCCCTCTGATCCATGAGATGGCCAAGCAGAGCGGAAGAAATGACTACTGCCTTATCAGAAAACAGCCGAAACTCTACATGGAGGGTGTTTTCGAGACAGAAGTCAAGTCCATTACCACCGAAGCTGTACAGCATCTGTACATGGACGGTAAGGATGCC
>JAZOAJ010000296.1:0-3543 GCA_045595385.1 Lachnospiraceae bacterium
GTCCATCGCTTCCGTGGCTGTGAAGTTCAGCCCGAAAGACTATCTGCTGCTGTTGTTGATGGGTCTTATGCTTGTGGGATCCCTCGGCGGAAAATCCGTCATGAAGGGTATCCTGGCAGCCTTGTTCGGCCTTATGCTGGGCGTCATCGGTACCGATGGCATCACCGGACTGGGAAGGTTTACCTTCGGTATCTCTGATATGAGGACCGGCCTTTCCTACGTGTCCGTCATGATCGGTGTGTTCGGTATCGGTGAGGCACTGTTCCAGCTTCTGCACAAGGACAAGCCCGTGGTCAAGCAGGATGTGTCTTCCATCAGACCTCCGGGATCCATCCTTCTCCGTATGCTTCCTCTAAGCATTCGGAGCTCACTGGTAGGTGTTATCGTCGGCGCTCTTCCCGGAGCGGGCGGTGACCTGGCGGCCCTCATGTCCTACGACTTCGCGAAGCGGACAGTCAGGAAGCCCATGAGGAAGTTCGGTACCGGTACCTACGAAGGTATCGTGGCGCCGGAGTCCGCCAATAACGCCGCTGTCGGCGGCGCCCTGATCCCCATGCTGACACTCGGTATCCCCGGTGACTCGGTTACGGCCATCATGATCGGTGCCTTATCGATCCACAACATCAAGGCCGGCCCCACCCTGATGGATACCCAGCCGGAGATCTTTACCAACCTTGCATGGCTGCTGCTTGCGGCCAACATCTTCCTGCTGATTTTCGGACTGACAGGAATCAAGATATTTACAAAGCTCGTGGAACTGCCCCGTGAGATCCTCATGCCTCTGATCATGGTCATTTCCGTCATCGGATCCTATTCCATCGGCGGAAACGTGATCGATATCATGTGGACCATTATCTTCGGTATCATCGGATACTTTATGAAGTGTTATGACTACCCGGTAGGTCCATTGGTACTTGGTCTTATCTTAGGACCAAACTTAGAGCTTTATTTCCGCCGGGCTATTATGAGTGCAGGCTCGGTGGGAGGAATGTTCGTCGATATCTTCACAAGTCCCTTCTCCCTGGTTCTTCTTGCTCTGCTGGTGGCCCTGGTCATCTCCCAGGTCATGATGAACAAAGATAAGGGCGAAGAAGCAGATGAACAGGAATAAAGAAGAAGAGAAGTAAAAAAAAAATGTAAGAAGGAGACATTATGAGAGCGAAAAAATATTTCTTAACACTCGCTGTTGTGTACCTGGCTTATTTTACCCATGGTATGCAGGCTATCCTGCTTTCTCAGAATAATGTGCACTTCGCTGCTCAGTGGGGATTCAATATGGCTGATCCCGCATCTGAGGCATATGCAGCTGGTATCGCTGCAGTAGCCGGCGTTGTCGCTTATACTGGTTTAGCAAAGTTCCTTACTGTTTGGATCTGTGGTGAGATCTCCGATAAGATCGGCCGTAAGATCATGGTTATGATCGGTGCCATCATGTATGTTGTTGCATTCTTCGGATGTCTTTACACTCACAACATTTCCGTTGCTAAAGTTTGTGCATTCTTAATGGGTGCTGCTACATCTTTCTTTGATGGTTCCTTATATGCAGCTGCTCAGGAATCCTGGATCAAAGCTCCGGGTGCTGCTACTATTCTTATTAAAGGATTCATCTCCATCTCCGGTATGGCTTACCCGATCCTTGTTGCATCCCTGGGTGCCAAGGGCGGAGACGCATGGAAAGCTGGTATCTTTATCCCCGCTATCTGTGCAGTAATCCTTTGCATCATCGCCTTCATCGCACCTTATTCCTACGATGAAGAGCTCAAAGCCAAGAAAGCAGCAGGCACTGTTGAAACTAAAGAAAAAGGCGCTCTTGACGAAGACGCTCAGTATGCTATGGATCGTTTCCAGACTCCGGCTCCGAAGTGGCTGGTAGTTCCGCTTGCTCTTATGGGCTTTATCAACATGTCCACCATGTATTCTGCTCAGCAGTTCTTAAAGACATACGGTATGGAGTACTGTGGTCTTACCGAGATGAAGGCAGCTTCCATGTCTTCCCTGTACACCTTCGGTTCCCTCGCAGCTGTTATTATCTGGGCTATCGCTCTTGCAGCTCTTCGTTGGAGAACACTTAAGGTTCTCGTAATCGACCTTTGTGGTTCTATCGTTTGTTACGCACTTGCAGTATTTGCTTCCAATTCAGCAATCATCATGTTTGCCTGCGTAGGTATCGGTTTCTTCGCAGCCGGCGGCGCACTTCAGTGTGGTGTTACTCTGATTCAGGAATTCCATCCGGGTCCAAAAGGACGTAACCTTGGTATCTACTATACCTTCATGGGTCTTTCCGGATACATTATGCCTGTTATCTCCAAAGCATTCACCAACACATACGGTGCAGGTCTTGGCGCAAGATACTCTCTGGCAATCAACCTTGTATTCGCAGCATTAGGTTTACTGTTCTGTCTGTACCTGGTAAGCCAGTACAAGAAATGGTTCGGAGTTACCGCTTTCTCCAAGAAAGGACCGGATGATATCTACTAAGATACATCATAATGATATCTCTTTAAGTATACTCTGCGGGATTTGATCATACACAATTAATGCACTCAATCAATGATCGATATATATTTCCTTGATGACTTGCTTAAAGATTGGCCTGTGGGCTGCAGCTTATTGCTGCAGCCCTTTTTCTATAGGTTGTGCATATAGTTTTCAGACTTTTTGATAAATAAACGTGAATTGTTGTGCACATATATATATAATATAATAAAATCAGCAGAAGTATGCATTTTTGCAGATTGCATACCATAGAGATACGAGTATAAGAGCACAACATTTTTAGGAGGAACGACCATGAAATCTGTAGGTGTAGCAATTATCGGATGCGGTTTTGCCGGAAATTTTCACTCCAATGCATGGGTGAAGGTTTACGGTGTAGATGTGAAGCTGGTCTGTGCCTGTGATAATGATATCAAGAGGGCAGAGGCTTTAAAGGAGAAATGGAATTACAAATATGCTGAAGCAGACTTTGACAAAGTTCTTCAGGATCCTGAGATCGATGTCATTGATATCGCCCTTCCTCCTTTCCTCCATATCCCCTTTGCAGAGAAAGCTATCCGCGCGGGCAAGCATGTTATCTGTGACAAGCCCCTCACCGGATATTTCGGCAAGGAAGGAGATGAGCTTCCCGTAGGTGATAAGGTACCCAAGAGCAGGATGTATGACACTATCCTGGAAGAGATGGAAACCTTCGCCAAAGTCGTCGCAGAGAATGACAGTAAGTTCATGTATGCTGAAAACTATATTTATTCCCCGGCTATCGTTAAGGCAGCTGAGATCCTGCGCAAGAAGAAAAGCCGCGTGATCTACATGACCGGAGAGTGCTCCGTTCACGGTTCAACCTCACCCCTGTCCAAGGACTGGAATCTGGTGGGCGGAGGAAGTATCATGCGTCTCGGTTCCCACCCAATCGCCGGTGTCCTTTACCTGAAGCAGGTTGAGGCTGAAGTCAGAGGATATGACATCAAACCGGTCAGTGTTGTTGCGGACTGCGGTAAGATCGTCAGAAGCTTCCCGGAAGAGACCAAAAAACATATCTTAAGCAAG
>JAZOAJ010000297.1:0-8318 GCA_045595385.1 Lachnospiraceae bacterium
ACCATGTCAATGAAATACGCGGTTACATATTCATGTAATACGATCGCTGTTAAAGTCGTGGAACTGCTCGGGCTTGAGGAATCATATTACTGGGTTTCACAGAAATTCAGGATCTCGACTCTTGTTGAGGAAGACAAGAAATACTCAGCCATCGCTCTCGGAGGCCTTACAGAAGGTCTGAGCGTTCTGGAGATCACGAATGCATTCACTCCTTTCGCGAGGGACGGCATATATACGGAAGCCTATCTCTTCTACTCCATTGTTGATACACATGGCAATACCATAGTTTCACACGGAAGTGATGCTGATAAGATCCTAAGTGATGATACCGTTGAACAGATGGACGACATGCTCTATGCGAATACTCTTTACGGAACAGCTGAAAATGCCGATGTTGACGGTATCAGATGCGCCGGCAAGACAGGTACATCAACAGGCGACCAGGACGTTTGGTTCATAGGATATACGAGCAGATATACAGTCGGCGTATGGACAGGCTATGACGATAACACCAGGATCGAAAATTACTACCCTAATCCGAGCTGTGACACTTGGCATGACATAATAAGCGCCATCCAGGCAGATGACTGACAACAGATCTTAAATCAAAAAGAAACTCCGCTGTTGAAGCGGAGTTTTTTGTTTATTAAAGAAGTTCCTTGAGTTTTACTCTGTCGATCTTGTTGTTTGCGTTATACGGAAGCGAATCAAGTATGTTGACCCTGTTAGGGACCATGTAGGATGACAGCTTTTCGGTAAGTGCAGCCTTTATGTCATTGCCGGTAAGCTCAGAACCGGGGACAAGCTGGCAGAAAAGCACTATCCTGCTCTTTTTGTCATTATACAGGCATGCGCATCTCTGTATGTCATCAAGAGAGCCCGCAACCGTTTCTATCTCGCCAAGCTCGATCCTGTGTCCCATGTGCTTGATCTGGAAATCAGACCTGGAAGCAAATACGAGATCACCGTTCTCATCATACCTTGCCAGGTCGCCGCTCTTGTATGCCCTGACCGGACCTTCTCCGAAATCCTTCACTACAAAGCAGGAATCGGTCTTTTCCGGGTCTTTCCAGTAACAGAGGGCAACCGCATCGGATACAACATACATCTCGCCTATATGGTCCTTTTCCGTGACGACCTTGTCACCGTCAAGAAGATATACACGGCAGTTAGAAAGCGGCTTGCCCATAGGAAGATTCTCGTCGTTTTCAAATTCCCTGTCAACTTTGTAAAAACAGGATATGCCCGCGATCTCTGTCGAGCCGTAGAGGTTTACATATGTAAGATCCGGAAGGGCTTCTCTCCATTTGTTAAGATGCTTCATAGGCATGACTTCGCCGACAAAGAACACCTTTTTAAGAGTTGTGGGAAGAACTGCCTTGAAGGTATTGAGCTGCACGATAATGGAAAGAGCTGACGGCACCCAGGAAATGAAGGTGACTTCCCGCTCGTTCATGTATCTGATCAGCGACGGAGGCATTGCAAAGTATTCTGTCGGAAGGATCTCCATGGTCGCTCCGGTCTTGAGCATCAGATATATGTCCTTGGCAGAAGCGTCAAAGAAGAAAGGTGTCTGGTTTCCTATAACTTCATTTTCGTCAAAACCAAACTCTCCGGCATATGCGTCAATAAAGCTCATTACTGCCTTGTGGCTCTTTAAAACGCCTTTCGGGACGCCTGTTGAACCGGAGGTATAGATCATGAACAGAGGATCGTCCTGTCCGCATTTTAGACCGTCGGAACAAGGCTCTGCACCTTCCCGGCCGGCAAGCGTAACATAGCAGATATCCCTTTCGATCTGATCAGCAATGCCGCGCTGGTTCTCACTGCCGATGATCACTGATATATCGGCATTGTCAGCGATCATGTTGAGCTTCTTTGCCGGCATTTCGGGATCGAGCGGTATGTAGTAATGCCCGCTGTAAAGAACTGCCATGAAGTACATGATAACATCGGCATTTCTCTCTACGATGACACCGACAGCGCCTTCCGGTGCATCTTTCAGTGCAGGTGTTCCTGCCATGAGCATTGCAGCGTCTTTAAGCTCTTTGAACGAATATTTGTGTTCCTTGTCGGCAACTGCTGTCTTGTCAGGCATCAGTGACGCAGAATGCTCGAGGTAATCAAGAACGTTTGTCATTTTGAACTCCTTATTAAACAAACAGCGCAGAAGAGCTGTTGACATCTCTGCGCCGTGTGATCATGGTCTGAATTTTAGTTAATTGTTATATGCATACTGGATGGAGGAAACTGTACCGCCTTCGATTATGATGGTAAGCTCACAGTCATCCTTGTCATAGATATAGGCGTTTGATCCGTTGAATCCGTCGGCACCGTAGATCTGCTCAACCTTGTCCTGGCTGTCACCTATGCATAAACCTTCATCAGTTTCAACAGTGTCATCAACGAACCAGTAATTTGCTATGAACTCATGCCCCTTGAGGGTTCCGGTCGTGACATAGAAACTTCCGAAGAAATACTGTTTATCCATGCCTTCAAATGCGCAGCTCATGGATTCACTGTAGTCTTTGGGTTCACCAAGTTGTTCAATTACAGAAGCATCTTCACCGGCATAGATCTCAACACCCTTATAAGTGAAAACAAAACCTGAAGCACCGGATGATGAAGGAGGCTGTGCATTTGTCTGATCCTGTCCCTGAGTTTCTCCCTGACCCTGAGTGGCCTTGGTGGTCTCTTTGTTATCTGAGCCTCCGCATGCTGCAAGAGCAAAAATGCAGATACATACGGCGGCTGCCAAAATAAATCTGTTTTTCATATTAAACCTCAATCTTTTTCTTCATTGAGCAGCGCTTCCTTGCGTGCTCTGTATGCGGCGCACTTTTCAGCCCATACGGCATCGAGTGTTTCATTTCCGCGATGATCTTCTAGATTATACTCTGTTTGGATGATATTTCCAACATAAAGAGTAACTTTTTCGACGCCGAAGACATTCAGGTGAAGTCCCGCATCATATGTGTCGGTAGCCCAGTCGAGACCGTACTCTGCCTGGGTATCCAGCGTGTTTATATACAGGAGCCCGTATTTGTCAGCATACTCACGTATCTGTTCATCATACTGGTCATACCAGATCGGATACAGGGAAGGCGATTTGACAAGTACGAGCGTAATGTTGTTTTTGTCGCAGAGCTCCCTGAACTTATCCAGATATGAATAGTTAAGGTCAGAGAAAGTGTAATTGACCAGAGGCTTTTCAGGATAATTAGTATCAGCTCCGGACTTTACGCCAACCTGCATCAGATATCCGTTGTCGGTGACGGGCTCACCTTTTTTGAACATGTATTCAAAGTCCTCATCAGTAAGTTCAAATATCCTGTCATGGTATCTGAGCAGAGGAAATACATAGGACCAGACACCGGATTTCTTTCTCTCTTCGGAAGTCATGGAAGCATTGATCGCGTTTAACTTTGTAAGTGACCAGTTCATTCCGTCCAGGCACATCCTGTTGTAGGCTTCGCGCTCATCATCATTGTTTGTGCTGTCAGGATCGTCATGCATCATGTCGCAGACGCTCAGGACGACCATCTTCGGAGTCTCGTATTTCAGAGTGTCTTCAAGGATATAGTAACTCTGCCATATCATCTGCTGCGAATTGCCGCGTACAAATGATGTAATGCCGTAGTTTTCCCAGAGAGTGACAGGCGAGTAGGTTTCATATGCTTCGCAGTCGCCGAGGAAAATGACGTCATTAGGCCATCTGTCATCGTAATATTCTGAAGTCATCGCGCCTTCCTTAAGGGACGTGACATATTTGGGCGTGACGAGCCGCTGAAGTAATAAAAGGATCGCAGCGGTAACGAGGACTGAGATTATGATCGCGGGTATGAATGCCCTGCTCTTTTTCTGCTTATGCTTTGGTCTTCTCTTCACAGCGCTCTCCTTTCATCAGAATTTGTTATATATGAAGTTAGCCTGGTCGTAGCCCATTCCATAGCTTCCGAGCAGGATAACTGCGAGCAGCATTACTATAATGATCGCGTATCTGGCAGCCCTTGGGATCTTGAGCATCTGTTCCCTGACGCTGCCCTTCTTTGCCTGCACGCCGCTGACAAGATACATGACTGCGACACCGCATGCAACAATTATGTAATCCCTTGCCTGGAGCCCAAGGTTCATGAGGGTTCCGTCAGTAAGGACACTGAAGTTAAAGGTATAGAAAAGAGATGCCACACGGCTGAAATAATCCCCCATGTTATTGCCAAAGAGGTCTGTGATCCTGATTATGCTCATCATGAGGAATGTTCTTATGACTTCAAAAACCGTATATCCGATCCGGCCTTTGAGGTGGGTGCGGTTATGGAACTTCTCGTACAGAGGGGCAAGCTCTTCAGAGATCACTATGATCACACAGTTGAGCATTCCCCAGATAATGAAGTTGAGCGAGAATCCGTGCCATACGCCTGTGCCGAGCCAGCAAAGGACAGAGCCGATATAGATCGGCAGCCTCATTCCCAGCTTGCCTACTTTCTTGCGGGCCTTGACTGAGAACTTGAGCAGAGGTCCGGATACAGTGATCGGATAGAATATGTAGCTCCTCATCCATTCATTGAGGGAAATATGCCATCTGCGCCAGTAGTCGGCGATGTTGGTCGAGAAGAAAGGCCTTATGAAGTTTTCGGGAAGCTTGACACCAAGTGTCTGAGCTGCACCTATGGCAATGTCGATACCTCCGGAGAAGTCTGCATAAAGCTGAATGGAATAGAACATTACCATTACAAAGAATGCCACTCCCCTGTTCTCTGTGGAGTTAAGGGAACCGACTGCCACAGCGATCCTGTCGGCAATGACCATCTTCTTGAAGAAGCCCCAGAGCATGCGCTCAAGGCCGAATGCGATCTGCTTTCTGTCAAATGCATGCTCTGAAAACAGTGAGTCCTTGAGCTGCTCGAATTTGCTGATGGGTCCCTGGATGAGCTGAGGGAAGAATGCGGTGAAAAGCGCTGCCTTAAAAGGGTTTCTCAGCGCTTCAGCCTTTTCCCTGTATACATCGATGACATATCCCATAGACTGGAACATGTAAAATGACATGCCCATCGGGAGCCCGAGTGTCAGGAATGAGAGCGTGCCTTTGGAAAATGCTGAACGAAGAGGTTCAACGAGAAGCCCTTTACAGAAGAAAAGAATGGCAAAGTTGGCCGCAATGGTGATGATGAACCAGATGCGGTTCTTCACCTTCATCTTGTGCTTGTACTCTTTCTTCTCATCTTTTGACATGTCCTTTTTATGTTCGGCAAGATAAGCGTCTTTTTTCTTATTATTGCCGTCCATGTAAACAGTCACAAGATATGTTGTTATGGTCGTGAACAGGATAAAAGCAAGATACCTTATGCCTGCGAACAGGTAAAAGATGTAGCTTGCAACAAGAAGAACTACCCACTGGCACTTTTTAGGCAGCAGGTAGTAAACTACGATCAATATGGCTAGGAATAAAATAAAAGCAACGGATGTAAACTGCATCTGGCCTATCTCTCCGGATTATTCATCCATCAGTCTCTCAATGAGTTCCCAAAGAGCCTGTGCTGTGTTGAAATTCTCAGGTATGAGCTCTTCAGCAGGGATGGCTACGTCAAATTCCTCATTTACTTCAGCAACTATGGTGACAACATCAAATGAATCAAGGATCTTGTTGTCAATGAGCCCTGTTGCTGTTTCAAAATCAACTTCGGGATGAAGGTCTTCAAGTATCTCAAGTAATTCGTCCATTTATAATATCTCCTTGCGGTCAGTCAAGATAATAACTGTAATATCCTCTCTCTTCGGGAGTCCACAGATCCTCTTCAGGTGTTGCGACATCGGCGGAACCGGCATAATCTACTATGTTGTCATGCGCTTCGGATATCCTTGTCGCAAATGCATCTGTCATCATGCACATCGGATACTCATCATCCATCCACTCCCAGAATGCAGCGTCATAATGATACCAGGTGTTTCCGCCGTCTATGCTGACCATGTTCCAGTAGTGATATTCGTCAACATATCCCATGTGGCCTTCGACCATGTAGCTCTCAAAACCGAGACGCTCAAGCAGAAGCTTTGATACACAGACATTCGCGTAGCAGTTGTCCTGGAGTGTAGTCATCATGTGATATGCTTCCTGCTTATATTCCCAGTAATTATTATCCTTTACATATGTAAAAGTATCCCTTACATAGAAGAATACGGCAAATACCTTGTCAAGGTCAGACATGTCATCGTCTATGATGCTGTCAAGGACCTGGTCTGCAAGAGCGTAGATCGTGGCTTCATCAACATCAGGCTCTGCCTGTTCAGCCACAACGATCGTACATGTCTTGGACGCTGAATTCCCCGACGCGTCTGTAGCGGTGTAAACAACAGGATAGTTGCCAGGCTTGCTGAGATCAACAGCACTGTTGTCTATGGTAAGCTTGGGCTCGGGATCTATGTCATCTTCAGCATATACATATGATTTGTACTTAACTGTTGAGCCGACTGAAACATATATGTATTCAGATCCCGTAAGCCTGGGAGCCTGTGTATCCTGGACCGGAGGCTCCTGCGGAGCAGTTTCTGTCGGATCCTGCGAGTCCCCGGGGGTTGGCTGGGTAATGATTTCCTGCTGGCCTTCCGTGGTGACTGAAACTGCCTGCGTAGCTTTTGTCGTGCTTCCCGGTTCCTCGTTGTCCCTGCCCTTAAATGCGGAAACAATAACAACTGTAAGGACCACGATGGCAGCAACTACAAGCACCAGACATATCCAGTTCCTTATGACACGCCTTCTTCTGCGCTGTTTTTTCGTTAATCTCCTCAAATCCAGACACCTGCTTTAGTGCATACAGATAAATGCTTTTTCGCAAAAGCACCGCATTATTTTACCTTCTGCAGACACTTATGTCAAACAGAAAGACTTGTAATATGTTAAATCATTATTGTGTATATAATGTGACCGGGAAAACCGGCATCAATTGTTATCAATTCTTATTTCTTCGATCACTGCCTGGGGATAACGAGCATCATGGAACTCATTGAGATTAGCCCTGTAAAGGATGGAAAAAGTAACACTCTCCCCTTTTTCCTGGACAAGTGATCTTATGTCGGAAGCCTGAGTGTCGTCTCCATGGCCGAACCATATTCCTTCAATGCGTCCGCCTTCAGAGTCTTCCATGAGCATCTTCAGGACATTTGAGTTTTTACCGATGACTCTGGGGTCAATAAATCTGACATTCTTTTCGGCAAACAGCGGTCTGTCATTCTGGAGCCCGTATGGTTCGAGCATCTTAAGCTCATTAATGAATGCTTCGGTTACATATCTGAAAGGAAGCTGCATGTCGATCCATACCTTGTTGTCACGGCTGACTGACATCGATTCTATTTCCCCGTTCAGGACTTTTGAGAGCTCATCTACAGTACAGTCGAGAGTAAAACCTGCGGCTTTTGCATGACCGCCATATTTCCTGAAAAGCCCAGCATGCCTTGCTAAAGCTTCTATCAGATTATAATCGTCAGTTGACCTGCCTGATCCTTTGAGGCCTTCTTCAGAGTCTGTGATTATAAGAGCGGGACAGGCATACTTTTCCTTTAACTTGCCGGCTATGATGCCTGCAACACTTTCATGGGCATCCGGAAGATAGATCACAAGTATCCTGTGATCATCATCAAGCATGTCCTCAGATCCTTCGATCATTTTTTCAGCTGCATCCATCTGGGTTATCGTCAGATTTTTGCGCTTTTCGTTCAGGACATTCAGCTCTTCGGCTATCTGCAGTGCTCTTCCGGGATCATCGGTATCGAAAAGATCAAAAGCGATCTGCGCCTTTTCAAG
This sequence comes from Lachnospiraceae bacterium, assembly GCA_045595385.1. Lineage (GTDB taxonomy): Bacteria > Bacillota > Clostridia > Lachnospirales > Lachnospiraceae > RGIG5612. The sequence goes on from JAZOAJ010000297.1 coordinate 7,799, forward strand.
TCTTCCGGCAGAATTGACGCACGGGCTCAGGATGAATCCGATATGGTATGAGCTGATCTCTCCCTTATTGATACCTTTTACTCTTATCAGCGCATTAATGCCGGGATTTTCAGATGCATTCAGCACTTTTATGCCTTCACGTGCAAACAGCCTGTTTTCACCTGTCAGCGGAACTATATCGGCAACTGTCGCCATGCCGGCGAACTGGATGAGTTCATGAAGCAGTTTTTCCAGGCCCTCGATATTCCTGCCACGGGGAAATGTAAACCCCTGCTTTTTGATCACGGATAAAAAGGCCTGACAGAATTTATAACTTACACCGGCTCCGCAAAGCTGATCGTATGGATACGGACAGTCCTTTTGCTTGGCGTCAATGATCGCATAGGCATTGGGCAGGACTGCGGGAGGCTCATGATGATCGGTGACAATGCATTTGATCCCGAGTTCCCCGGCACGCTCTATCGCGTCAAAGGACGAGATACCGTTATCACATGTAATGATCAGGGAAATGTCATCTGAT
>JAZOAJ010000298.1:0-6273 GCA_045595385.1 Lachnospiraceae bacterium
GTGCCAGGCCGCTTTTCCCTCCATAAAGGATACGCCCTTTCCCTTGACGGTATCCGCGATGATCATCACCGGGGTACCCTCCGGCTGGTTGGGAATATCGTCGAACACGCGAATCAGCGCCTCCATATCGTGGCCGTCCACCCCGATCACATTCCAGCCGAAAGCGCGCCATTTATCAGCAAGCGGAGCCAAACCGCTCATCTCGTTAACATATCCGTCGAGCTGTTCCTTGTTGTAATCTGTAAAAGCTATCAGCCTTTCGAGTTTTTCGTGGGCTGCGAACATGGCTGCTTCCCATATCTGCCCTTCCTGGCTTTCTCCGTCACCTACCATTGCATAGATATATGCTCCGTCGTCAGCGAGTTTAGAACCTATGGCCATTCCGACAGCTGCTGAAAGTCCCTGGCCCAATGATCCTGCAGTCATGTCAACACCCGGTGTGAGCCTCATGTCAACATGGCTCGGCAGCTTTGTGTAAGGCTTGTTCATGGTATGGAGCATTTCTTTGTCGAAATACCCCTTGTCGGCCAGTACTGAATACAGCACCGGACCTGCATGACCCTTCGAGAGTACAAACCTGTCACGGCCTGCCTTCTTCGGATCTGAAGGGTCAATATTATTCATTATGTGATAGTAAAGTGTCACGACTGCTTCCACCGGGGAGAGAGAGCCGCCTACATGGCCGACTCCGACAGTACCTATGGTGTCAACCACAAGGTATCTTATCTCCTGACACTTTTTGTTCAGTTCTTTTATCTTTGCTTCATCCATTTATATTCCTCCGGTGCCTGATCACAGTTCAGGACAGACGACTACTTTCATGGCGCCTTCAAGACGCTTTGTAAATACTTCCATTGCGTGATGGAAATCCGAAAGCGGGAGCACATGCGTGATCATGCCCTTTGCGTTGATCTTTCCTTCGGACATGAGTCTTAATACTTCTTCGCAGCAGTTGGGGTTAGCACGTGATCCTGTAACATGGATCTGGTTCATGACCATGGTCTTTACCGGTATCTCATGAAGGTCTACTGTCGGAAGTGCAACGCATGCTACCTGGCCGTTCTTTCTGGTAGCGTAAATACACTGTGCAAGTGAATCCTTTGTTCCTGCCGCATCAAATGCCTGATCGACTCCTACTCCGCCTGTGATGTCACGGATAGCTTTGACAACATCATCAACCTCTTCAAAATTGATCAGATAGTCAGCACCGAGTTCTCCGGCGATCTCAAGCCTTCTTCCGCGGCCGACCATTATGGTCTTGCTGCCCATTGCCTTGGCGATCTCCATGCAGAACATTCCGATGGGGCCGGGACCGATGACCACGGTATACCCGCCTTCGGCTATGCCTGTAAGCCTGATGGCCTGAAGGGAAGTTCCTGCCGTATCAGCAAGAGAAGCTTCCTCATAAGAGATGTTGTCGGGTATTTTAGTAAGTGCTTTAACATTGTATGCATTGTAGTCGGCATATGCACCGCGGTAGGTAAATCCGTAATGGCGGTGTCCTTCTTCTACTTTGCCGTAGTTAAGGCACAGATTGTACATTCCTTTTTTGCAGTTGTCGCAGTGTCCGCATCCGCAGTGAGCTTCGCCGGCTACCCTGTCGCCAACTTTGAATTTTGTGACATTTGCCCCGAGCTTTACGACCTCGCCTGAGAACTCATGTCCCGGTGTAAAAGGAAATGAAGGAGGCCAGCCAATGCTCAGATATCCTCCGTCAAATACCTTGGGGTCGGAACCGCAGATGGAGATGGCCTTGACTTTTACAAGCACTTCATCTTCGCCGACTTCGGGAATGTCGACTTCTTCATATGAATAATCATTAGGCGCATGTAAGACTATCGCATGCATTTTTTCACCCATAATAATCCGTCCTTTCATTACTCAAACAGGGGAACCAATATACGGTTCCCCTGATGAATTCTTTTTGACCGGGATAATACCGGCATCCAGATATTATCTGTTGAAGAGACCTCTCTTGGGAAGCTCGTGAACAGATACCCAGCCTTCGCTGAGCGGCTCTTTGAAGCATCCTGCAACTTCTTCTGCAGGTCTGGTTGTGAATCCCTCGATAGGAGCTGTTCCTGCAGGGAAATGCTCAAGCATGTCATCGATCATGAGAGTGATGTACTCGCAGATGGCAGCGATAGGTCTCTTAGCCTTGAAAGCATCACCTCTTGAAGGATATCCGACAACGCCTTCAGGTGTGCCGTAACGCTCGATAACGTTGTGGCCTTCACCCTCTGACCATATATGAGGAGCACCCTTTGAGCTTACTGAAGTGTCATAATGTCCTGCAAGTGCAAGTCCCTTAGGCTGTGCGTCAACGCAGACACTCATGTCTACCATGTCTCCGAACAGGAAGTTAGCTACTGCAGTCTCTGCCTCATCAGCATGCACGAAATGAGTTGTAAGTGAATCCGGCTCATTGATCGGAATCCAGAACTCCTTGATGGCTGTATGCCACTCAAGCTCGCTGACGATAGCAGGAAGCTGATATCTCTTGAAGAATTCCTGAACAGCAGCCTCGAGCATCCACTTGTGGCCATGGTTGTTTACAAGGATGAATTTTCTGTATCCGTCATCCCACAGTCCGAGCATGACATAGATAAGGGTCTCCTTGACAACTTCCTCAGAAACCATGTATGTTCCGGGCATTGCAACATGATGGTAAGGATGTCCGCCATAGTTAAGAGGAGGAAGTGCAAGTGCTACCTCGCGGCCCTGCTTTGCTGTCCAGCGGCGTACGCCTTCACAGATCTGGGTAACCATGTAGGTATCAAGTCCTGAAGGATTGTGGATACCATGATTCTCAGTTGTTCCGATAGGGATAAGAACAACATCATTTTTACGGCGTTTTTCCATGGCGATATGACGGGGTGAGTTCTGAATGTAGCATCCTGCTTTTCCAAGTTCTGACTCTGCAGGAAGATCATACTTCTTGAGGATCTCATCGATCTCTTCCTCTGAAGCTTCCCAGACTCTTCTCTTCAGCTGTCCGATGGGTGAATCATCAAACTGAATGCGGGGGTAATCTGTCATGTACCATGTCTCGCCCATGACTTCTGTCTTATAAGTAACTCTTGCCATTTTTTCTTTCCTTTCTTAAAACGTTTTTACCGCCGGACAGCAAATGCTGCCCGACGGATAGTTTTTAATTGCCTATCATCAGATGATAGTGTGTGCTCCTGCTACATACTCGCAGCCTTCAGGCCACAGGAACTGTGTCCTTGTAGTAGGAAGCGGATTGTCGAGGATCTCTCTCGGCATGATGTTGAGATCAGGACGGTTAGCTGCAAATGTGCAGTTCTTGGGAACCGGAAGCCTGTAAAGACGGGCTGCGTTTCCGCCGACCATGAGGTTGATCTCATCCTGTGTGCACAGATCCATGTCTTTCAGTCTGTGGATCTGATGTGTTGCCCATCCGAGGAAGTCAGGCTGATAATCTGTGGACTTCTGTCCTGACCAGATCCAGTTGCTCCTGTTGTTGTAAACAAGAGTCTTCTCTGAGCGTACAGCGCCTTTTCTGATCATAGGATACCAGATGTGGCTGCCTGTGTCGCCGCCGCCCCAAAGGAGCTTAGCAGCGCCAAGATCGGGATCGATGAGAGCATGCTCATAGTACTCTGCTCTCCAGTAACCGGTCTCGAGATAGATATTCTCGAAGTTACGTGCAAGCGCAACTGCCTTCTTGATGTCATCCTCAGCGCTTCCGCCGCCATGAGCGATGATGACCTTGAATGCAGGATACTTTGTGCAGACATTCGCGATCATTGTGAGATGCTCTTCCATGCAGTAGGAAGTGAACTCATGCGTATAGCACGGGATGTCATAGTTGATACAGAATTCAGCTATCTGGCACCACTCTTTGAATCTTTCGATCTTTGTAGGGCGGTTTCTGATAACGCCCATTGAACCGGGTGAGAACTCGCCGATACCGACGAACCACTCTTTATCGGGACCTGAGAAATATCCCTCGTGCTCCTTGAGTGCCTTTTCGATAGTCCAGGTTTCCTTGCCCTTTGTGCAGGCAAGCCTGAGTTCTGTCTCAACTGCGCATGTACGGAATCTGGTAGGATTTCTCTTGCAGATAGCTGCGTACTCTGAGCTGTGGGTTCCGATAAAGCTCGGAAGAAGAATACCCATGTCTACTCCATAGGCATCCATGTCAAACAGAGCTTCGCCTGAATTGTCCATGGACTCTACTTCACGGTAAACTCCATCATAAGTTGCGTTCTTGCTTGTGGTGTCCTTCTTGCCGCAATGAATGTGACAGTCAACGACCCATCTGCCGATCTTGCTCATATATTTGTCTCCTTTTCCATAAAATAAAAACTGATATCATTTATAAAAAAATAATATCAGTTAGGTATATTCCTTATCAAATTAAACATAATTATGCATTTATAATTTTTAATTATCCGCCCGTTCCGCCTCCTGTCCGCAGATATAATCAACAAGAGTCATCATTTCCCTGGTGGGCATTTCCCGCTTGTTCCAGCCTACTACCAGATCGCAGATAAGCGGAGGATCCATGTGGGCATAATGCTCCCCCGCGATCCTTTCAGGCACAAATGCAATTCCCTTCCCTTTTTCCGCCAGTCTTGCACATTCCGGCGGGATAACCTTATAGTACTGGACCTTTGGAGTAATGCCGTATTTTTCAAAATAGCCTTTGATATATCCGGGGACCCGGTTTGAAACCTTGGACAGGATCATCGTTTCACCATCCATCATCTGCGGCGTTATCTTATCTGCTGCATTAAACCTGTGGTCTTCGGAAAAAGCGGCAACCAGTTCCACAGATATGAAATCCCTGTGATCGATTATAGGACTTACCATGTCTCTGCTGAATATGCCTATCTCAAGACTATGGTTTGCCAATCCTTCAACGATGGCTGCGTGACCTTTTTGGAAAACATTCAGCGTGATGTCCATATGGGTTACCATAAAGTCATTGATAAGATCGGAAATGAGATACTCCGGACACATGGTAAACGGCGCGGCAAATCTGATCGTCTCTTTGGTCCTGAGCGAGCCTGAGTCCAGTTCATTTCCCATGGCTGAGATCTCGTTATGGATGTTGACCGCATGGCCGAGCACTATCTCTCCTGCCCTTGTCAGTGAGAACCCTTTATCGCTCCTGTCAATAAGTGGTTTCCCGAGTTCATCTTCCAGTTTTTTTACAGCTGTGGACACAGCAGGCTGTGTAACACCAAGCTCATCCGAAGCACTGGTGAAATTACCGTGTTTGCATAATATCCTAAAAAAATCAAGTTGATATAGTTCCATGGTGGTTTCCTCAAAGAAGGTTTCTGTTAATCTTCACAAATATAATCTATGAGTTCCCGTTTATGTTCTGTCATGGGCAGTTTTTCAAGCCACACTACATACAGGTCGGTATACAGCGGAGGTGACAAAGGAATGCCGAATCCATCACAGGAATGGGAAGGCATGAATGCAACCCCTTCACCGTCTTTTGCCAGGTGCCATACATCTGCGGGGAATACATCCACATATTGGATGGATGGCTCAAAATCATATCCTGAAAAATATTCTATGATGGCACCTGAAATACTGTTCGCGATCCGCGGTACGAGAAGTTTTTCCCCTTTAAGCATCTCAGGAGTGATAGCTTTTTCTCCGGCAAGATGATGACCTTCCGGGAGACAGGCATAATACTCCAGTTTCTTATAGAGACGGTTCCCCATATCACTGTCCACAAAGTCTTTGCACACAATTCCCAGATCCACACTCTTGTTTCTTAAGCCGGCCGCTATGTGGGTATGCCCTTCCTGAAGAAGATGCAATGCGGCATCAGTATGTGCGTCATTGAAACGCGGTATCTTGGATTCCAGCAGATCCGGGCAAAGAGGGAACGGCAGTGCCAGACGGATCACTTCCCTTTCGTGCATTCCAAATGCCTCAAGGTCCTGTTTCAGCCTGTTATATTCTTCAAACACCTTGATCGCGCCTTCAAGTAGGACCTCCCCTTTAGGGGTGAGGGAAAATTCCCCTTTTTTTCTGACGACCAGGCTGTCATTGCATTCTTCTGAAAGTTTTTTGACCGCAGCAGAAATCGCAGGCTGGGAAACATGCAGTTCCTCAGATGCCCTGGTATAGCTTCCATGCTTGCACAGCACTATAAAATATTCCAGCTGACTTATCTCCACTGTTAATACCCCTATAAATTTTATTTATAATGGTATTTTACCAATGTTTTAAAATTTATGCAATATGGACAAGGTAAATGATTAACAAATAGAAAAGATATAA
>JAZOAJ010000299.1:0-3620 GCA_045595385.1 Lachnospiraceae bacterium
TGATGGGCCTTCTGTAGTCTCCGGTGCTGACTCTAACGTGCTTTCAACAGGGACAGCGCTCGTAACCGGCTGGGCGTTTCCGCCGCAGGCAGTAAGCGCGAGCGCCGTTAATAACATAGGAACAAATAATAATCTGATCGTCTTCATGTTTTATTCCTCCGTTTTGCGGTCAATAAAGCTACAGACATTATATCCTATTACATCCATGTTCATATATTATTTTTCTGTGCCGTCAGCATTTTTTCATACACATCCGGCATTCTTTTCTTTATGCTTAGCGGAAGCCACTTCTTCAAATAACCTGAGATAATTTGAATTATGCACGATGCTCATACGGTCCGTTTCATAATAATATATCGTTCTGGTATACGGCTCCATTACAAACGTCCCTTCATCGCAAGTTTTAACCGTCCGAGCTCCTGATCGTTAAGCGCCATCTGCTTTACTACATAATGCTGCAGCTTTCCGGTCGCTGTCATGGGGAGTTCCTTTACAAACCGGTAATAACGCGGTCTTTTGTACCCCGACAGGAGATCAGATTTCTGGCCGAAATCGATAAGTTCATCGACTGTCAGAGTTTCATCTTCAGGAATGATATATGCTGCAACCGCTTCACCCCGTGCAGCGTCCGGCACTCCTGTAACAGCCGAGGCTGCAACCTTTGGATGAAGATTCAATGCTTCTTCAATAATAGGCGGATAAATATTTTCTCCGCCGGAAATGATCATGTCATCCTTCCGCCCGCATATTGTAATAAACTGATTTCTGTCCCATGTAGCAAGGTCACCTGTATACATCCAGCCTTTATAGAACTTGTTTTCCTCTTCTTCGGGATTTTTGTAATAGCAGTAAGAAGACTTTGGCGAGCGTATGATCACCTCTCCGGTTTCGCTCTCGTCCATAAGGACCAGATCGTCCGGTTCAGCTTTTCTATCCTCATATACTTTTACAACGCGGACCTCGTCATCGGTGCAGGATCTCCCTGCCGTTCCTGACATTTCCGGAAGATCGTAAGGCCTCAGGAATGTATTCCAGAATGTTTCCGTGGTTCCATAGCCGTTAAACAGATGAGGCGACAATGTTTCAATAACATTTATGCAGTCAGCGCGCTCGAATGGCGCACCCATTGTTATGATCCCCTTAAGGCTGGAAATATCTGCATTGTATCTTTGCTGATGACGCACAAGAAGCTTTATTATGGACGGTACTCCGATCAGGAATGTGATCTTATATTTCTCTACATATTTCAATGTGAGCAGACTCTGGAAATTCCTCATTATGACAACGGTGCCGCCTGCGTAAAAAGTAGGATTCGGACCGCCGGAATGTATTCCTCCCCGGTGGAACCAGGGCGTGGTATTCATGGAAATGTCTGTTGAATTCATGGGAAAATGCATAAGTACATCGTGCGCGGAAAGCACCTCATTGGCATTATAAACCGGGACGCCCTTGGGTCTTCCGGTTGTGCCCGATGTATAAAGCCTCATAACCTCATCATATATATGGGGGTTAAAAGAAGTTTCCGGTTCGCGCTCCGGATATCCCTTGATAAAATCATAAAAACGCAGATGGCCTTCCGGAAGTTCTCCTTCTCCGACCATAAGGATTATCTGAGGTCTTTCCTTAGCAGTTGCAACCGCTTTGACTGCAGTTTCCTTGAACTGGCTGTCATATACGTATACTTTCGGGCAGCTGGTATCCATGCACACAGCGCTTTCGCCTGCTGAAAAATTAAAATTTGCCGGGCTGTTTACTGCTCCTAATTTCTGAGGCGCCAGATAACATAACAGAAACTCGATACTGTTAGGGAGCTGATAAAGAATTACATCACCCCTGCCGACCCCATTATCTGCCAAAGCGTTTGCGAAGCTATTGACCATGCTGTTGAGCTTTGCATAAGTCCAGCTTTGATCACTGACCGGATCGATAACAGCCGTTTTGCCGGCGAACCGGCTAACATTGCGTATAAAACCTTTGATATATGTAAAGTCTTCCTCAAATACCTCCTGAAACATAGTTTTAGGAGGTATAAACTCATGCGAAGCAAGTTCATCGATGGAAACGCCAAGTGCATCTGCGATCTTTGCGGCATACGACAAGGTGGGTTCAGCACCCTGCGCGCAGTACTTTTTGATCATATTGTAGGTGATCCCTGTTTTAGCCGACAGCCGGCTCATTGATACACCATTGTCGTGTAAAAGATTGATAAGTTTTTCACCAAAGTTCATTGTAATGCTCTCCAAATGTTTAACATAACTCATTGTTTCTACAGTAGTTAAGTATATATTCGGATCGTGCTGCAGTAAACACAATGATAATTCAGCATTTTTTGAACTTTAGTTCAGCAAACTGTCGGCTTGATTTATTACGTTTTTGAGGATCTAAAAGTTATTATTTGTCAACTGATGCTGCTGAAGCAGCCCATTACTGTGTGAAAGTTCCAAAGCCGGCGACTGCCTCGTCGATGGTCAGTGTGCCTGTTCCCACACTGTAAACTGCCTGTCTTAACTGAATGACTGCATCATCTGTCAATCCGATCACTTCAGGTGAAATTATACGGGATTCAGGGACCTCACCGAATGCTGCATACATACTGTTAAAAGACAGATCCTTCGTAGGAGACATAAGGCCCTTGTTCTGCGCCATCTGGTTCAGTTCCTGAGGAGTGATCAGAAAACGCATGAACTCATTGGCCATGTCTAAATTCTGACTGTCTTTGTTGACAGAGAACTGAAGATTCGACATGTCAAGAAAGCATGATCCTTCATCTGACATTGGAACAGGGGCAAATGAATACTTAAATGGATGTGCGATAAAAGCATCCGAACGGCTTTCCCTCTTTTTTGTTCCGGAGACTGTATCTCCGGAGCAGGTCATCATGGGCACATCCCCTTCAAAAAAGCGAAGGATCACTGCATCATAGTTATTTTCAATCTCTGCGCAGGCATCAAGATCCACACAGCCATCGTTCAGGAACTGCTGTATCTTCTCAAGTGAAGGCCGCATGTATTCGCCTGCTGAGGGATCAAGAGCATTAAGTTTCTTAACAGCCTCTGCATCATTTGCCACAGTTTCACAGAAGAACGGATAAATCGTCAACGTGAAGAGTGAAGTCGTTTCCTGTTGTGAAAAGCCCATCATCGGATTTTCGTAACCTTTTTTGCGAAAAGCATCACACACTGTCACCAGTTCCTCATATGTAGCCGGGACATTCAGACCTTCTTTTTCAAAAAGATCATTGTTAATAAGCATACCATAAGTGTTTGAGAAAACCGGGACCATCGGAAGAGTGTCATCATCCGTATTAAGAATGATATTGCTGCGTATACAATCCAGATCTAAGCCCAGCACAGGATCAGCCAGATCTTCAGCATGATCTATGGAAGCTTTATATTGCTCTCTTCCATACATCCAGGAGTAATTGACATAAATGTCGGGGGCGTCGTTTCCGTTCAGGACCGTACTTATCATGTTGTTATAATCATCAATCTTTGTGTACACGAGCTCTACATTGGGATAATACTCGTTAAAACGGTCAAATTCAGCTTCCAGCGCCTCAAAGTTATCATATCCGCCGGCAACCCTGATACTGCTGCTGAGTGAAGTATCCAGCAAAGGGC
>JAZOAJ010000300.1:0-4645 GCA_045595385.1 Lachnospiraceae bacterium
TTCATTGAGAATGGCAATGTCGCTCACTATCTTGGCTATGGATCCGGCAAGGATCTGGTTCTGTCCGTCAAGCCCCGAAAGCTTGGCATTCAGTGTCTGTCTGAGGAGCAGCGCTTCGGCTTCTTTTTCCTTAAGAGTTTCCATCTCGGCAGAGAGTTCTGTGATCCGCTTCTTGACGTCCTCTTCGGCCTTCGCGTTTTCGCCAAGGGAATCCTTGAGGGCGTCATTTTCCTCGGACATCAGTATCTCCTGCTGCTCGATGTTCTCCCTCTCGGCACTGGTCTTCTCAAATCCGGACTCTATCTCTTTCTGTTTTCTGTCAGCCTGTTCCAGATTGATCCTGGCGGTATTGAGGAGTATCCTCTGTTCCTGAAGGTCTGTCCTGAGATCCAGGAGTTTGTCGGAGATCTCCTCTTTATGGCGTTCAAGCTGCTCGGACTTACTTCTAAGATCATCCTGCTTCTTTGTATTGTCTTTTATCGCAGCCTCAAGCTCGTCGATCTCTCTTCTTCTTCCGAGAAGGTTCGACTTGTTCTTAAATGCTCCGCCTGTAAGGGATCCGCCTCTGTTAAGGAGCTCGCCTTCCAGTGTTACGATGATCAATGAATAGTTATATTTTCTGGCGAGGAGAAGCGCGTTGTCGATAGTGTCACAGACGACTATCCTTCCAAGCAGATAGTTGGCAACTCCCTTGTACTGTGGATCTACATCCACCAGCGAGCTGGCTATGCCGAGAACGCCTCTCTCACTGAACACCTCGTCGTTCTTAAACTCTCCCCTGCCTGTAACTGCCTTTACCGGAAGGAATGTTGCCCTTCCGAGTTTGTTCCTCTTCAGATACTCTATGACTGTCTTCGCGGTGGCTTCAGTATCCGTTACAACGTTCTGGATATTGCCTCCGAGAGCGGTCTCGATCGCTACTTCGTACTTTTTTTCAGTCCTGATGATATCGGCAACGACACCATGAATGCCTTTGTTGTTCTCCTTCAGCTTCATGATCTCTTTGATGCTGCTGCCGTAACCTTCGTACCGTTCTGTTATGTTCCTGACAGACTCGAGCCGTGCCCTGTCCTTGGCAAGATCCTCCCTTGCCTTGTTGATGTCCCTCTGGGCAGCTGCAATGCCAAGGTCTGTCTGCTTGAGTTCGCTCTCCTTCAGGGCTATCTCATCCATGAGGGCGCGCTCTTCCTTTTCAGCTGCTTCGCATTCAGCTTTCAGCTCATTTACGACCTTTTCCTGAGCCTCTTTATCAGACATGAACTGTTCAAGCGAGCCGGCCAGTTCGCTGCGTCTTGTCACCATCTGTTCAGACAGGACGTTAAGGCGCTCGATACGGGCATTTATCTCGCCTCTTGCATTTACCAGATCCATGAGCTTTTCCTTGAGCTCTTCAGATCTGGAATTCAGTTCCTCTTCATTTCCCTGGATGTCAAGCACGATGCTGGCCTGGATGTCAGCGTCAGCGACAGCCTTTGTCAGAGCTTCCTGGTTGACCTGCTTTTCATGCTCTAATCTTTCCTTCTCTTCGGTGGACCTCTGGACGTTCGCGGTAAGCGCCGTTATGCGCTCCTGGTAATGGAGCTCGGCTTCCTTTGCGGAATTGATCTGCTCGTTAAGAACGTTGATCTGGCCGTTCAGGGTCTCTTTTATGATGTTGCCCTGGGCAATGCGGTTCCTGATCGTCTCGATCAGTTCATCGAGAGCGATTATCTCCGCGTTCAGATTCTCATAGCCTTCCTTCATGCTCTCGAGGTTTTCTTTTTCCTGCTCAAGTTCTTCAGCGGCTATCTGTTCTTTTCTTTCGTATTCGCTGATCTTTGCCTTTATCTCACCGTTCTCGATGAGGAAAAGGTTGATGTCAAGGTCTTTGAGCTCGTTCTTAAGATCTATGAATTTAAGGGCGGCCTCTGACTGCCTCTTGAGCGGTCCGACCTGTTTGCCCAGTTCGCTTAATATATCGTTTATGCGCGTAAGGTTCAGGCGCTCATTTTCAAGTTTCCTGAGCGCTATGATCTTCCTCTTCTTATATTTGACAATGCCTGCTGCCTCATCAAACAGTTCCCTTCTCTCCTCGGGTTTACCCTGAAGGATCTTGTCGATCTGTCCCTGTCCGATGATGGAATATCCTTCCTTGCCTATACCGGTGTCGTAAAACATCTCCTGGACGTCGCGGAGCCTGCACACGCTGCCGTTCAGCATGTACTCGCTCTCGCCCGAGCGGTATACGCGCCTTGACACTGTCACTTCATCATAATCCACTTTCAGCTTATGATCAGAGTTGTCGAGTGTGATGGAGACGAATGCATATCCCATCGGCTTTCTTGCCGCCGTTCCCGCAAATATGACATCTTCCATCTTTGAGCTTCGCAGCTGTTTTACTTTCTGCTCGCCCAAAACCCATCTGACGGCATCGGCAACATTGCTCTTGCCGCTTCCGTTGGGTCCGACTATGCCTGTTATCCCATCGGGAAACTCAAATCTGATCTTGTTCGCGAAGGATTTGAATCCGTGGATCTCAATGCTCTTTAAATACATTTCGGTTACTCGCTTAACTTTGTTATTGCGCAGAATGCAGCCTGCTGCTGCGCGTCTTTCTTGGAATGTCCTGAACCCCTGCCTATCTCAACGTCGTTCAGGAAAACTGCCGCGACAAATGTCCTGTCGTGCACGGGGCCTTCTTCGCTGATCATCTCATAGCGGAGGATATTGAGGGAATCCCTCTGGATTATCTCCTGGAGTTTTGTCTTGGCATCAAAAAACAGCTGCTTGCCCTTAAGGCTTTCAAGCAGATGTTTTTTAATGAATCTTTCGGTTTCATCCCTTCCTGAATCGAGATAGATCGCTGCGACCAGAGCTTCAAAGGCGTCTGATGTTATCGAGGCTCTTTCCCTGCCTCCCGACATCTCTTCGCCCCTGCCCATGCGGATAAACTCGCCCAGGCTTATCTCCCTGGCGCACTGAGCCAGACCTGCCTCGCATACCATTGAAGCACGCGTCTTGGTCAGGTCTCCCTCGGGAAAATCCTTGAACTGTTCGAATAGGAACTCGCTTACATAGAATTCGATTATAGCGTCGCCAAAAAACTCCAGACGCTCATTGTCACGCAGATCCTCCTGCCTGTTTTCGTTCAGATAGGAGGAATGTGTCAGGGCAGTCTCAAAAAGGTGTTTATTGGTGAAGCTATAGCCGATTATGTCCTCTAGTTCCGACAGCGGCCTATTCATTAATGACCTTGTTGATGGCCTCTAATGCGTCCTCGACTGTCTTGATGTCCATCAGCTTGTCATCGGAAATGCTGATGCCGAATTCTTCCTCAACATCCATTACAACATTGAGAAGATCGAGCGAATCAGCGCTTAAGTCTTCTTCAAATCTTGACTCGGGCTTGATCTTGTCCGGGCTGATGTTCAGTTTTTCAGCTATGATAGCCTGCAGTTTCTCAAATTCCATAACGTCCTCCTTGTTGATCATTCTTCAGTTTTTTCTGACTGATCAAATGTCATGCCGCTTATCTTATCGGCGATCCTTCCGGTTACATCATTCTGTACGAATGTCTTGCACTGAAGGATGGTATTTCTTATCTCTACTGCCTTGGAGTTTCCGTGTGTCTTGGCAACCAGTGACTTAAGGCCGAGCATCGGAGCTCCGCCATACTCCTCGATTGAGAATGTCTTCAGCGTCTGCTTCAGGTTTTTCTTTATCAGGGCGGCGCCGATCTTCGTCTTCAGGTTGCTCATGAGCACACCCTTGATCTCCTTCAGGAGCATTTTCGCAACGCCTTCATACATCTTGAGGATGACATTGCCTACAAATGCATCGCAGACCACGATATCAACGACACCTTCGGTTATGCCTCTGCTCTCAATGCTGCCTGCATAGTTTATGCCTTCGCAGCTCTTAAGGAGCGGGATAGTCTCCTGCACCAGGGCATTGCCCTTCTCCTCTTCCTCGCCTATGTTGACGATACCTACCCTGGGCTCTTCAATGCCGACGATGGTCTGCATGTATACAGTGGCCATCTGCGCAAACTGCACAAGTACCTTGGGCTTTGTATCAACATTTGCCCCGCAGTCGATGATCATGACAGGGCCTTTTGCGGAAGGGACTATGAATGCAAGCGCGGGCCTTTCTATGCCCGGAAGCCTGCCCACGATAAGCTGTCCGCCTACGAGCAGTGCACCGGTATTTCCGCATGACACAAAAGCATCAGCCTCGCCACGCTTTACACCATAAAGTCCCATGACCATTGATGAGTCTTTCTTGGACCTGATCGCACGTGTAGGCTGATCACAGTTTTCTATGACGGAAGCACAGTGAATGACTTCGATACGGTCTTTGTCATATTTATACTTCTTGAGTTCCGCGTTGACTCTTGCTTCGTCTCCGTAGAGTTTTACGATAATATCATTGTCATCATTCACCGCCCAGACTGCTGCGTTGACCGTTTCGGCAGGAGCAAGATCCCCGCCCATGGCATCCAGACCGACTATTACTTTATTATCCCCAGTCACTGCTGTTCCTCCATACAATATATCATCATAATATTACTAGAAACATTCTTTCAAATCAACTAAATTGTCATTTTACAACATCTTTGAAAGACATATTTTGTTATTCCACAAGAGAAACATTTATTTTGTACTAT
>JAZOAJ010000301.1:0-3076 GCA_045595385.1 Lachnospiraceae bacterium
TCCTCCAGAAGCTCCGGGGTATCATGGAATGACATGCCCGCATGCCTGACCCTGCCTTCAGACCTCTTTCGCGCAGCGAATTCAAACGCTTTGTACTTTACGCAGCGTTCGTAGACATTACTTCCCATATTATGCAGCAGATAATAGTCAAAATACTCAACGCCGCAGTTTTCAAGCTGTTCGTTGAAGATATTCTCCATGTCTTCTTCGTCCTTGAAATCCCTGAGCGGAAGTTTTGTGGCCAGTTCAAAATCTTCACGCGGATGACGCTCCACAAGAGCTTTTCTGACAGCTTTCTCAGCATGGTATCCATGATATGTATAGGCTGTATCAAAGTATTTAAATCCTTTTTCAATAAATGCATCAAACAGGCTTTCGATCGTCTTATAGTCGAAGCTGGTAGGGTCATCCTTTACAGTGACCGGCATTCTCATAGTTCCAAATCCGAAATGATCTCTGTAATCCATTTTATTCCCCGACTTTCTTTAAATGAGGTTCCGCAGGAGCCATTTGTCGACATAATCTCTCTCGCGGGCGTTGACATCTCCGTATTTCTCTTTATCGAAGCAGCCGCCTCCGTGCGTCATGCCTTCAATAAAGATAAGATCTTTCTTTTCAGCGATGGATGCGTTATATATCCACTCAGCCACTTCAAATTCGTGTCCGGCGGTTCTTCCCACACAGAGCGTCGGACAGCTGATGTATGCTGAATTGCCGTCCGCCTGGGAGAAGTTGTCACGATCCACACCGTAAAGGTCATATTCATCATAACCAAACTTATCTTCATCGACATGGATACCGAGGTAGAGGAAATCGGAAAGAGTAGTATTATAACCCTTGGACATGTCCTCAAAGTTCTCCGCAGGTTTTTTGCCTTCGGTCATGAGGCTCTTAACTACCTCTTCAGTGATGGTCCCATCGGGATGAAGAAGCTTGCATTTTCCCCTTGTGGTGTTATAGAACCTGCGGTCGTGCATATAGAGCTGGTAGTTGTTTACATTGCCAAACCCCATGACAATGGTCCAGGGTTCATCATCGGAGAACATTCCCTTTCCCTCATCAATGAGTTTCTGACGCTCAAGAGCCTTGGCAAGAAGGCGGTTATACCTCTGTGCCTGCGCTTTGAAATGTTTTTTAATAAAATCGTCAGTATAGGTGGCTGTTCCGGTTTCCATGTCCATGCCGTTTTCCGGCGTGCAGGGATCCATCTCCGGGTCGCGATCCATGACACAGTTATCATCCTTCAGGTTGGTAGCGAGTGACGAAAGGAGATTGACCATGTAGCCATGGTTTGCGTCGAAGTGCATGATGCCGTCAGCAGGGGTAAGTTCCATGTCCGGGATCTTCTTGAACATCTTGTCAGTCTGGAAAGTTTTTGCCCCGTTTTCAGCGATACGCTGATAAGCGGAGTTGAGGTTGCAGCCGCGGCTGTTTCCCCAGAGAACGACCTTTTCAACACCCTCAACATTTTCTTTTATCCAGTCGATGACCAGTGAAAGGGCGGGGATCTGTGTAATGAACTGAAGCGTCTGCGGTGAACAGTTGCAGGCGCGGTAACCCATTTTTGCATAAGCTTCCATTTCCTTATCAGGAAGTCTGTCAGAGAATCTCGTGCTCCCGTACATCTTCAGTATGCAGATCCTGGAACGGAGAGGATCGCCTGTGCCGGGGTCATATACTACAAAGTTTGTGTTTTTTACATATCCGAGTATCTGTTTCATGTCTGTCCGCCTTTCAGAACACCTTATCCGCGCAAAAGTATATATCCGTTTACCTTTATAGTATTACATAAAACGGTTTCAAAAGATATAATATTAATCAAATGTTTGAGAAAGGAATGAAAAATGCCTGATAATAATTTGAAGAATGCAACTCATGGAAATCCCGGCGGCCCGGGCGGCCCGGGAAGTCCCGGCAGAGGACCTCACGCATTTATCAACGCAGGGTCGGCGATAAAGCGGACAAATGACGGAAAAGTTTCTTTTAAGCTGGCCAGTCACGGGAGTAAAAGCGTGGAGGCTGCCATTGGCAACAATATGCGCCAGGCAAAGAAGATCAGCCTTTTGGATGACGGGAAGGGCATGTTTGAGGCAGTGATAGACCCGGCTGCTGAAGGCTTTTTCGGGCCCCAGTGCGTTAACTTTATCGTAGATGGTGAAAAAATCTTTCACCCCAGTGCGCCGATATGGTTCTATGCCAACAGTCTGTGCAATTACTATGATTTCCCGGACCCGGAGACCGATGATCTGATGTTTCCCCGTAAAGGCGTGCCTTCGGGCAGTGTCTCGCATGAGTATTTTTATTCTGAAACTTACGGCAGGATGGTATCAAGTCTCGTTTATACTCCGCCGGGTTATGAAAACGGGGGTGAATACCCTGTCTTCTACCTCTTTCATGAGATAGCTGAGAATGAGACCATGTGGTCCAATCCGGGGAAACTGAATTTCCTGCTGGACAACATGATAGCGGATGGTCTGTGCCTCCCGTTTATCATCGTTGAGAATGACTGCACTTTAGACGTCAGGTATAAGGATCAGGAGAATTGGTATCAGACATGCGCTGATCTGGAGAAAATGCTGTTGAGCGAGTGTGCTCCGGTTATTGAAGCTAAATACAGAACTGCCAAGGGGAAGTTTAACCGTGCCATAGGCGGCTTCGGTCTGGGTGCCATCCAGGCTGTATTTATCGGACTTGGAAATCTGGACAAAGTGGGGAACATCGGGGTATTCACCGCGTTCTGGCCATCTTCTTCTTTCCACAAAGAAGGAAAGGAAGACCCGTTCTTTACCATGTTCACCAATCTGAGCAGGCATCCGGAAGAGCTTAAAGTATTCTTCCGTTCAGAAGGGGATCTGGACATGCATTTCAAAGGGATAGGCAGCGAAAATGAAGCACTTGAAGCCAGCGGCATGACCACGCATCCGGGATATATCAGCAAAGTGTATCATCAGGATCATAGCTGGGGAATGTACCGCAGAGCCATGATCGACCTGGCACCGGTTTTGTTCAGAGACTGAGAAAATAAGGCTTTTCAAATAATGAAAAAGAAGGTCCGCGGGTTATTCCGCGGGCCTCT
>JAZOAJ010000302.1:0-6013 GCA_045595385.1 Lachnospiraceae bacterium
TGCCTTCAGCAGGCTCATCCGCGACCGCAGCAGCTGCTGCAGTGTAGATTTTAGTGATGTTCCTATCCTCAACCGCAAATGCGCCATTGTCTAAGACGCCGGCCGGGATGACTTTGTCATATTCCACAGCAATGGCCACAACTCTCTGTCCGTCGGGGTAAGGTTTGGAAATTGATGTGATCTGTTTTACCATTCTATTCTCCTTTCATGCCTGCTTTTGAGGGCAGTATTTTTCAGTTCTTTCGTCACGGATCCTTCCGCTGAAGTTCAGTCCGAATCCGAACTCCCAGGCATTTCCTTCGCTGTCCGTGTAACTTTCAATATCGTTCCATGTATCCTCGTTATGTGCTTCAACTGCATCCATGTCTTTCGGCATTCCGTATGGAAGAAGTCCTGAAGGTTCGGTCTTACCGCTAAGTATCTCGAAAACGATGCTGTCCGGTGTGCCCTCGAAGATCACCAGTACAGCGTCAGCAAGAGGCTCAAACTCTGCGGGAACGGGGGGATTTGTGCATCTGAAGATTACGATGACAGGTTTATCTCCCATCTGCTTTTTCGTGTCGGCAAGGACATCCAGATCGTATTTATTATATGTTATAGAGCTCTTTCCGCGGTAGCTGCGGTTTTCCTTCACACCATCATGGTAATCTCCGGAGATGCTCTCTGCTCTTGCATTTACTGCGGTATAGTCATTGTACTGCAGGGAAATGGGCAGGCACTCGCCGGTTGCCCTGCTGAATCCGGGCCCGCTTGCAGGGCTGTCCATCAGGACAACAGCAACATCTGCCTCTTCTGCGGAAGCGACAACGGAAAACGCCTTTGCTGCTTCTTCCTTATCAAAAGCCTCGGTCAGGACTACCGGAGGAATGTTTCCGGCTCTGTCAGGGATGCCTCCCGTGTATTTAGGCGCGAAATAGACCTTTTTGCCTGACAGAGGCAGAAGTCCTTTGTTCTTTACCAGCACAAGACTCTTTCTGAAAATGTCCGCTGCCAGCTTCTTATGATCTGCATTTCCGACAAATGCTTCGGCTTCATCCGGATCAGCGTACGGGTTTTCAAATAATCCGGCGCGGAACATTGGGGTGAGCACTCTGATGGCGATCTCATTTATCTTGGCATCAGCCCATTCCTGACCATGCTTTTCTACTGCAAGTTCATAGGCTCCCTTAAGGACATCTATTTCACTGGTCCCGCCGCACTGGTCGACTCCGGATTCCCACTCGCAGAGCGCTCTCTCAGCGGGGGTATTATCCGGAAGGCCCCATGCGTTGACGAACGGCCTGCTTGCATTTGCCCTGTTTATGAATCCTGTGATCCAGAAGTCGGTGCAGACAAAACCTTCAAAATCATTCTGCTCCCTGAGGACACCGTCAATAATGTATTTGTTGAAGCTGCCGCCCTTCTGGCCGGCTCCGCTCTGGCCTTTATCCCACTGCACATCATATGCGGACATGATGCTGCCGCACTGCTTTGTGGGGCCGTTCAGCTTAAATGCACCGTCTGTCCAGGGATATGTGTGGTCATCAAAACGGTCATTGGGGAATATCGCGTATTTGCCGGCGTCGCTGTGGGATTCTCTTCCGCCTTCACCGGTGGATCCCGGCCAGTGCTTAACCATGGCGACTACGCTTTCATCTCCCCAGCCGTCTTCGCTTCCATCAGTGGTCTGATAGCCGTCGCACACTGCCCTGATCATGTCAGCGACAAGTTCCGGATTGCTTCCGAATGTTGCCCCGATCCTGCTCCATCTGGGGTCTGATGCGATGTCCGCCTCAGGGCCAAGCTCCATTGAGATGCCCATCTTTCTGTACTCAGCTGATGTTACCTTAGCCGCTTCCAGTGCCAGGGACGGGTCAAATGTTGCGGCCATGCCGAGGTTTGATGGAAATGTGGTAACATCCCTCTGTGCGGTATCGCTGTGGGCATCCTTGAAAGCTCTGGGATTTGTGCTTATCATCACCGGAATGCCGAAATCGTCACTCTCGGCAAGTTCCTGTACATTGTTGTTGAACCTGGCAGCATATTCCGGACCGTCAATGGCACCTACGAGCCAGGATCTCATTTTCTCTTTTAAGACCTGCTCTTTATATCTGTCAGTAAGTTCTGCCGGATCGGCATTTCCGGCATCCTCCAGGCTTTTGCCTGAAAGGGCGAATTTGGCCTTCAGGAACGGATTGCTGTTAAGCGTCTCCTCTGTCATGCGCATGATAGTAAACATGCCGTCGTGAAGGGAAAGTCCAAGTTTGCTTTCCAGATCCATCCTGGAAACAAGGTCTTTTGCGCGCTCGGCAGGAGTTGATCTCCAGTCCTTGTAAGGCTCCATGACACCTGACTTATCCAGATCCTTAAATGCGAAACCGTCCTGCTCGATAAGCCCGGTGCCTTTGGCTGCTCCGAGAGTTTTGCCTCCGTCATTGACGATCAGGTCAAAACCATTTTTCTCTTCTCTTGTCCATTTTCTGTTCTCAGCCATATTCTGCTCCTTTTATGTCGCGGAACCGGCGTACTGTGTGTTATACAGCTCCGCATATTTTCCTCCTGCGTTCAGAAGATCCTCATGTGTTCCCATCTCTACGATCTCGCCGTGATCCATGACGACGATCAGGTCGGAGTCAATGATGGTCGAGAGCCGGTGGGCGATGACAATGCTCGTCCTGTTCTCCATGATCTTCTGCATCGCGTTCTGAACTGCTTTTTCAGTACGGGTATCTACATTTGATGTTGCCTCGTCCAGGATCAGTATCTTTGCATCGGCGACGAATGCCCTCGCTATCGCAAGCAGCTGCCTCTGGCCGTGACTTATGTTCGCTCCTGATCCGATCATGACTGTATCCCAGCCTTCGGGAAGCGCCTCGATAAACCCTTCCGCATGGCTCATCCGCGCAGCGAGGCGGATATCGTCTTCGGTCGCGTCGGCATTTCCGTATTTCAGGTTGTTCCTGACTGTGTCAGTGAACAGCATCGTATCCTGGAGCACTATCGCGACATTCTTCCTGAGGTCTGTCCTTGATACATCCGCAAGGTCCTGTCCGTTTATGTAAATGTGCCCGCTGTCTATGTCATAAAACCTCATCAGCAGGTTTACTACCGTTGTCTTGCCGGAGCCCGTGGCTCCGACGAGAGCGACTTTCTTTCCGCTCGGTACGGAAAGAGTGAAGTCGTTCAGGACCTGTTTGCCCTGAACATATGAGAAGTCAACGTCTTCAAATCTGACTTCCATCTCTTCAGCGCCCACAAGATCTTCGCCGCTCATGTCCTCATTTTCCTCATCGAGGATGTGGAACACACGCTCTGCTCCGGCTATGGCAGTCTGGAGCTGGTTGAAGATCGTTGCCAGATGGTTCAGCGGCATTCCGAACTGCTTTGAATACACGATAAATGCAGATATCACACCAATGGAAATGATGCCGTTCAGGGCAAACATTCCGCCAAATGCGGCAACAACTATGAACCCGAGATTGCTGATGGAGTTCATCATGGGTCCGAATGCCCCGGCTATGCTGTTTATCCTGATGCTCGCCTTTGTCAGCTCATCACTTGTTGTATTGAACTCGTCATCAGATGATCTCTGGTGATTGTATGCCACAACAGTATGGTATCCGTTTATTATCTCCTCCGCTTTTCCGTTCAGTTCGCCGAGCAGCGCCTGCCTTCTTCTGGAATACATCCTGATCTTACCCGAAAGCAGCCTGGTCACGATTATGGTGATCATCACCGTCCCAAAGCTGAGGAGTGTAAGCTGCCAGCACATCACAAGCATCATTGCAAGCGTTCCTATGATGGTCAGCACACCGGAAAACAGGGACGGCAGCGACTGTGAGATGGTCGTTGAGACATTTTCTATGTCGTTGGTCATCCTGCTCATCACATCGCCGTGCGAATGCTGGTCAAGATATTTGACAGGAAGGTCCAGAAGCTTTTCAAAAAGCTCACGACGCATCTTCCTTACAACATTCTGGCTGAGCTTAGCGCTCAGATAATCCTGAAAGAACCTGCCCGCGCTTAAGAGCAGATATGTTATGAACATGATCACCAGCGTCCTGTAGAGTTCTCCCCTCATGGACCCCGCGATCATGTCTATTGCGTTGCTCTGGAGCCTTGGCGCAACTATGCTGCAGACAGTTCCGAATATGACCACCAGGAACAGGGCAAGCATGAGGAATTTGCTGTTCAGGAAATATTTAAATATCCTCTTCAGTGTGGGACCGAACTTGTCAGCTTTCTCGGCTTCGGCGAACATGCCGCCCGGACCGCCCGGACCTCTCCGGCGGAAATTCACATCCGCCACGTTTCCTTTTTTCTCAGCCATTGGATCTTCCACCTCCCATCTGCGAATTGTAGATGTTCTGGTAGATCCCGCAGGTTGCAAGGAGCTCCTCGTGGCTTGCGCATGCATAGATCTTTCCGTCTTCGATGATCGCGATCCTGTCGGCGTTCATGACTGAAGCTATCCTCTGGGCAACGATTATCTTGGTACTGTCCGGATGCGACCCTTCAAGTGCCTTGTAGAATGCTGCCTCAGTCTTGAGGTCGAGCGCGCTGGTAGAATCGTCAAATATGTATATTTCCGCGTCTTTCAGCACGGTCCTGGCGATGGACATCCTCTGCCTCTGGCCGCCTGAAAGGCTCATGCCTCTTTCAGCCACTATGGAGTTGTACTGCTCAGGCATTTCCTTTATGAACTCGTCCGCCTGTGCAGTCTTCGCTGCCTCCACTATTTCCTCCTGCGTGGCATCCTGTTTTCCCCATCTTATGTTCTCCGAAACGCTGATGCCGAAAAGCTCGGCTTTCTGCAGCGCAGAAGATACCTTGTCACGCAGAGTTTCCTGTTTATATTCACGCACGTCAACTCCGTCAACGAGTATCTGTCCGCCGGTTACGTCATAGAACCTCGGGATCAGATTGACAAGTGTCGACTTGCCGCATCCGGTGGCACCCATGATGGCAAATTTTTCACCGGGATTTATGGTCAGGTTAACACCTTTGAGCACCGGATTGGATGAGCCGGGATATGTAAAAGTGACATTCCTGAACTCTATCTTTCCCTTTGCCTCTGTCTCACCGTCAAACTCCCCGTCCTTAAGCTCAGGTTCAGAATTAAGTACCTGTTTGATCCTCTTCCATGAAGCGCTGCCCCTTGAGATGTTCTGGAACAGCATTGCAAGACCCAGTATGCTCTGAAGGAGCTGGGTCGTATAGGAAATTGCGCCCATTATCGCTCCGGGGTGCGCTGATCCGGCAGCGGTCTGGAACGATCCGACCAGGATTACCAGGATGACGACCAGGTACATGAGCATGTTCATGGCCGGTGTCATGAACGCAAAAATGATCAGCACATGCAGCTGTGTACCGATGAGCTCGTCATTTGCCTTGCCAAAACGGATCTTTTCGTAAGCCTCTTTCACACATGCTTTGATGATCCTTATGCCGGACACATCCTCCTGCATGATAGAATTTACCCTGTCAAGCTGCTCCTGCATCCTTGCGAAGCCGGGAGTCGCCTTTAAAAGGCACAGCACCATAACGCCTGCGATGAACGGGAGGGCGCACATGGCTATCACGCCAAATCTCGGATACAGCCTGAACATGAAATAAATGCTTCCGATAAAGAAGAATGATGTTCTGATAAGTCCACGGACGAACATTACGATCATCTCGCGGACCTGAGTCATGTCATTTGTAACACGTGTTATGAGGGAGCCGGTTCCAAACACATCGACCTGCGGGAAAGAAAGGCTCAGGATCTTTTTGAATGCGTCCTTTCTCATGATATTCGATATGTTGTCGCCGCCTATGCTGGCAAATACCGCACAGAACGATCCGCCCAAAAAGCCAAGGACTATGAGCCCCAGCATGAGCAGACCGTTCCTGAGAACGATATCCATGTTTCCGACGCCGCCGTTGTTGATGCCCAGCACTCCGTTGTCAACTATGTCGGACATTATGCTCGGCTGAAAGAGGTCGACCATGACCTCCACCACCATGCAAGCGCCGGCAGCGATCAGAAACCCTA
>JAZOAJ010000303.1:0-2126 GCA_045595385.1 Lachnospiraceae bacterium
CGAATACCTCCGCAGGCGGATACAACGGACAGGACGGATGCCGCTGGAGATGGTGGTGCAAGGAACTTGGAATGAAGATGGTCTTCATAGATCCCTGGTGCAACTATACATGCGCTACATGGGGCGACAAGTGGCTTGCTCCTTATCCCGGAACAGACGCTGCAATGGCTGAGGCCATCGCATGGGTCTGGATCACAGAGGATACATATGATCACTGGTTCGTTGACAACAAGTGCTACGGATTTGATGAGTTCAAGGATCACATCCTTGGAAATGAGCCGAACGGCTATGCCCGTACACCTGAATGGGCAGAGACCAAGTGCGGCGTAAAGGCACGTGACATCTACGCTCTCGCTCGTGAATGGGCTGTTAAGAAGACAATGCTCGGAACAGCTTCCATCTACGGCGTATCAGGAGCATGCCGTCAGCCTTACGCTACTGAGTGGGCAAGGCTCATGGTATTCCTTATGGCAATGCGCGGACTCGGAGCTGACGGATGTAACACATGGGGCGGTGCTTCAATGGCTCCTCCGATGGACATGTCCTTCAGATTCTTCGGTTATTCTGATGTCGGCTGGGATACATTCGGTATCGTTGCAAATGAGCAGGCCCAGAACACTGTTAAACAGAAGACATATCGTATCCTTCTTCCAGAGTGCGTCATGAATGACAAGACAGAGTGGATCGGTGAAGGATTCTGCGGAATGTCTCTTGAACAGCAGATCTCCAGGAACGTATGTCCGCTTCCTAAGGAAGAGGGCGGAGCTCCGATCAGGATGATCTACAGACAGGGCGGTTCATATATCTCAACAATGACAGATACAAACCGCTGGACAAGGATGTTCCATTCAGAGAACCTCGAATTTGCAGTAACAAGTGACGTTCACTTCTCATCAGAGACCAAGTTCTATGACCTGATCCTGCCTATCTGCTCAGGATTCGAGCGCAACGATATCTGCGAGCTCGGAGCACCCGGCGGATACGGAGCAAATGACATGGGCGCAAACTTCCGTGTCATCATCCTGATGATGAAATGTATCGAGCCTCTCTGGGAGTCCAAGACAGACTACATGATCTACTGCGAGCTTGCAAAGAGACTCGGATTTGAAGAAAAGTTCACTGAAGGCAATACGATCATGGACTGGATCGAGAAGGTATACAATGCCTCCTCAATGCCTAAGTACATGACATTTGAAGAGTTCAAGGAGAAAGGATACTTTGTCGTTCCTACTCCCAACATGGAGACATTCCATCGTGCAGTTTCAAATAAGTGGTACTATGAAGACCGTGAATGCGATGTTCCGGATCATAACAATCCGCTTATCGGAACTCCTCGTGCTAAGCAGATGGGTACTCCTACCGGTAAGATCGAGTTCAAGTCAACATTCCTTGAGGAGCATCTTCCTGATGACCAGGAGAGACCTCTTCTTGGCCAGTGGCTCCAGCCTTGGGAAGGCTTCGGCTCAGAGAATGCAAAGAAATATCCGTTAAGCCTTGAGACACCTCACATGAGATTCTCATATCATACACATTTCGATAACAAGGCTCCATGGATGGATGAAGTACCGATGCACCGCGGCATGAAAGACGGTTATGCTTACTGGCCTATCCGTATCAACTCAGTTGACGCTGCAGAGCGCGGTATCAAACATGGCGATCTTGTACGTGTATACAACGACCGTGGAAGCGTTATCTGTATCGCTTACATTACAGAGCGCATGAAACCGGGATGCTGCATAGCTTATCAGGCAGGTGCCAAGTATGACCCGCTTGAGCCGGGAAAAGAAGGAAGCCCTGACCGTGGTGGATGCATGAACCTTCTTTCACCTTCAAGACTTGTTTCTCCTAATGCTCCGGGCATGGTTAGCAACTCAATTGACATTGAAATTGAAAGGTGGGATCTGCGATGAGTAAAAGTTATGGTATGGTAATCGACGTTGCCAGATGTACCGGCTGCTGCAACTGCTTCTTTGCCTGCAAAGATGAGAACTGCAATGAAGCTCATGAAGGCTATACAGCAGCGCAGCCTATGACCGGCCAGAAATGGATCGACGTAAAAGAGATCGAGCGCGGAGAGTTCCCCAAAGTCAATATCAGGAGCGTGCCGATCATGTGCGCACACTGCG
>JAZOAJ010000304.1:0-2144 GCA_045595385.1 Lachnospiraceae bacterium
CCTTTTCCGGAGTTATGCACTTTGGTCCTGCGCTCCGGATCTGTTGTATAGCCTGTGTAAAAGGTCCCGTCAGCACATTGAAGGATATATACGTAATGTTTCTTTGCTGCATCTGACATAATAATTATCTCAACTCAACCAGATCTACTATCAGCAGCCCATATTTCGATGATAGTTTTTCATTAACTGTTGCTATGAAGTGTCCTGTACCCTGATCAAATGTAAAGGTCCTTGTTCCTCCGATAGACTGCATCTCGCCTATGTTGTCTATCTCCCAATTGTCACCATAGACAGGTTCAAACTTGTTTCCCCCTGTGTGCCTGAAAATCACTTCAAGAAGAGTGTTCCCATCTACCTCATAGTGAGTCTCTTCCGGGAACAGCCCTGTAGTGTTGCCACCGAGTACATAATCCCATCCGTATGTGCCCGGACCTTCATCATTGAAATCTCTGAAACTCATTGTGCGTTTCCTTCTCTGGACGCACGGACATACTTGCGCCCACAGTCTCTGCATATACCTGTCTGCACACAAACAGGTCCTCCGCATTCTTTGCAGGTCCATTCGCTGCGCTGCTTTTCAAGGAATGCATCCATTCCTATTTCCCTGATGAGCCTGATGTTGTTAAGCGGTGACTCGTATAGCGGGTATGCTGTAGTAGATCTGTTTTCCTTCTCCATAACATCTTCGCATGGAAATTCAGGACACTCGTCGCAGTACTCGTATCCATTATTTCTGCGCTTTTCGCAGATAACGATCCCGCACAGTTCAGCACAGAATCTTGGCTTATTCTCGTTTGGTCCGTTGCATCCGGCACACGGATGGTCTTTGTCATGTGCCAGCCGGCACAGGCTGCAATCCAGCCCACATGGAGCGATCATATCTGCTGTAAACATTTCCGGTCCTCCTGACTATTTTTATTATTTCATCTCTGAAAGCGAAGACACGGATCATGTATGTCTTCTTCAAAATCACCGAATTCAGGTTCATCTGCTAACAGATTGACATATTCCTTTATCTTTCTGCTGATCTGCTCACTTTCATAATAGTGAATATAGTGGCCGCAGTTAAGAAAGATGGTTTCTGCATTCATGAGATCGGCAAAGATCTCTTCATTTTTGATCCAGTTGGAAGATACCTGCTTGCCGTCAGAAATAAACATCAGGATCGGGCAGTTTATTGTTCCACCGGCTTCGACTGCCTCAGCATTTCTTATAACAGCCTGCGCCTCACCCACATAGCAGTTGTTCATTGCATTTCTCTTCCTAAGGATACGCTGCTCTCTGATCTCATCTTCAGTCAGTCCGCGGGTGTTCAGCGGGAGCCAGAAAAGCAAGCCGAAGTTGTTGAGTTTTCGCATTCGCTTCATAAGGCGGATGCGTTTTTCCACATGATCTCGGGTCCATTCTTTATAGGTCTGCGGCGTAGCCATATCAAGGCCGATGATGGCTTTGACTTCTTCAGGATATTTCTGCGCCCACCTTATAGCCTCAAGTCCGGACATGGAATGCGGCATCAGTATATACGGTCCCTTTTCACCTGCCTTTTCCAGAGCTTTTCTTTGAAATGAAACGAGCGAATCTATGTCACACGGGCCTGCATAATGCTCCGAATACCCATATCCGAATTTCTCGATCACTATAACTCTGAAGTCACTGAGCAGTTTTTCATACAGGATCTTAAAATCATACACAGGTGAAACTGTTCCCGAGCCAGCCATAAAGACAAGCTTAGGCTTATTGTCATCACCCGCTCTGAAAACATGCATCTTATGTCCGTCTACCCAGAAGCGTTCGGGCTTTATCACTGAAAGCATTCTTTTGTTCATACCCCAAACTCCCATTATCTGACCAATTCTTTGTATTCGCCATATCCTGCTTCATCCATTTCATCGTAAGGAATGAATTTCAGTGCAGCTGAATTGATGCAGTACCTTAGTCCGCCGAGTTCCCTAGGACCATCATCGAATACATGGCCGAGATGAGAATCAGCACCTGCGCTTCTAACCTCTGTCCGGATCATTCCAAATGACTTATCGGTGTTTTCTTTGAGCGAATCCTTGCTGATTGGCCTGGAAAATGCCGGCCAGCCACATCCTGAATTGAACTTATCTGTCGATGCAAATAAGGGTTCGCCACTTACTACA
>JAZOAJ010000305.1:0-9653 GCA_045595385.1 Lachnospiraceae bacterium
TGTTTCCTCCTGCCATCGGGACTATCTCATTGCAGATGTAATCGATCCATCTCTCATATATCTCAGCTCTTTCCCTCGGGCTCCTGCTCCTGTCAGACCAGGTCTCGGGATCGACCGTGTCTATGGAATATACCTTGACCCTTCCGCTCTCTATCCACGGAGCGTATACATCGGTCATGTTAAAGTTTTCAAAATCGAAAAAACGTCCGTTCTGGCAGGGTATGAAAAGCACTGGGAATCCGTCATGTCCCCATGTCTTTACTTCCATCTCCCGCTCCAGCGACGGGCTGTACCATTTATGATATGTTGTCTGCATACTGTATCCTTTCTTTACTGCTTATCCATCCATGTCGGCAAGGAATTTCATCATGTCGCTTTCCCTGTCAAACGCAGCTATGGTGATCATGTTTCCCATTGCATCCGCGATCGATTCGGGAAGCCTGAATACCTCTATTATGTTCTTTCCGTACTTTTCAGCTGCTGCCTCATCCGACATTTTATATGTCCTGTGATCCCTGCGGCCTATGAAGACGCAGAATCTGTGATCTTTCTGTTCAACTTCCGTATCCCCGAAAGCTACCATGTCAGCCCAGATCTTATACACGTCCGTTGAATGGGCATAATTCATCATGTCAGGGATGAATACGCCCGCCGGCCTCATGTTGACCTCGAGGCCTACGATGTCGCCTTTGCTGCCAAGCCCGTACTGGTCTTCGTCAAGACAGAAGAATTCGAAATGCACAAACCTTCCTTTGACGTCAAATGCCTTTACGGCTGCCCTTCCGGCTTTTTTGATCTTTGAGGGAAGACTCTTCCTGATATAGCACATGGACGTCCCTTCCTCATTCACGGCATCCATGATCGATCTGAGTGTGACATTTCCGGTCTCAAATAAGATCTCTCCGTTCAGGTTTATGATCGCGTCATAGCTGTGGACCTCGGCTTTTACAAACTCCTCCATGATGAATGGTACTTCCGGGTACTGCTGCGCGCGTTCAGCGAGGAACTCATCAAGGTCCTTTTCATCATTCAGTTTATAAGTATGCGAAGCGCCGACTCCGTTGTCAGGCTTCACGATGACCGGATATCCTGTCCTTTTTATGAATGCCAGACAGCCTTCCCTACCGTCGACCAGATGGTACCTTGCAGTCGGTATGCCCGCTTTGGCATAGCAGGCTTTCATCCTGCTCTTGTATTTAACGCGGCTCATGTCCTCTGTCCGGAATCCGGTCTTGATGTTGAAGTCATCGCGCAGGGCTGCGTCCTGCTCGAGCCAGTACTCGTTGTTGGATTCGAGCCAGTCTATCTTCCCGTACTTATATGCGAAATATGCGCATGCCCTGTATACCTGGTCATAATCCTCAAGAGTATCCACCCTGTAGTACTCGGTCAGAGCTTCCTTTAGTTCAAAGCGGAGCCCGTCGTACCACTGGTCGCCGATCCCCAGCACGTTCATGCCGTTATCTTTGAGCGCTCTGCAGAATAACCAGTAGTTATCCGGGAAGTTCGGAGAAATGAAAATAATGTTCTTCATGGCCTGTACCGTAAGCTTTCTTTTGTCAATTCTTCATCAAATGCATTACGTAAGTTTATGCATTATTATTGATGGAAATCGAAAAAATGTCAATTCATGATTGAATCTCTGCCATATATAAGTTAAAGTATGGTTTTGGCTGATGAGCTCTGAAAGGAAGAAACAATGGCTGATCTCAGAAAAGAAATAGAAAAACGCCGCACTTTTGCGATAATATCCCACCCTGACGCAGGAAAGACAACTCTTACAGAGAAATTCCTGCTGTACGGCGGTGCGATCAACCTGGCAGGTTCTGTTAAAGGCAAGGCGACGGCGCGCCATGCTGTATCCGACTGGATGGAGATAGAAAAACAGAGAGGTATCTCTGTAACATCCTCTGTCCTTCAGTTTGAATATGACGGCTTTTGCATAAACATCCTCGATACTCCGGGTCACCAGGATTTCTCCGAGGATACTTACCGTACACTCATGGCTGCGGACTCTGCTGTCATGGTCATTGACGGAAGCAAGGGTGTTGAGGCCCAGACCAGAAAACTCTTCAAGGTCTGTGTCATGAGGCACATACCCATCTTCACATTCATCAATAAGATGGACCGTGAAGCCATGGATACTTTTGAACTCCTCGATGACATCGAATCAGAGCTGGGGATAGCAACATTCCCGGTCAACTGGCCTATCGGTTCCGGAAAGGAATTCAAAGGCGTCTATGACAGGAACACCAGAAAGGTACTGACATTTGCGAATACCTTAAGCGGTACAAAGGAAGGAACTTCCAGGGAGATCGATGTGGATGATCCCGCTCTTAAGGATGAGATCGGACCGTACCAGTACGCGGCATTGATGGATGAACTGGAGCTCATGGACGGCGCAGGCGCCGAATTTGACATTGATCTGGTCACAAAAGGAGAACTCTCACCGGTGTTCTTCGGCTCTGCCCTCACCAACTTCGGTGTCGAAACCTTCTTGAAGCATTTCCTCAAGATGACCTACGTCCCGAGGGGCCGCATGTCAGACAAGGGCGAGATCGATCCGTTCAGCGGGGACTTCTCTGCATTTATCTTCAAGATCCAGGCCAACATGAACAAGAACCACCGTGACCGTATCGCATTTGCGAGGATCTGCTCAGGCAGATATGAGGCGGGAATGGAAGTTAAGCATGTTCAGGGAGGCAAGACTCTCAAGCTCAACCAGTCTACACAGATGATGGCAAATGAGCGTCAGATGGTCACCGAAGCTTATGCCGGTGACATCATCGGACTCTTTGACCCGGGCATCTATTCGATAGGAGATACCCTGACAACCGCGAAGGAAACATTCCGCTTTGAAGGCATACCGACGTTCGCTCCTGAGCATTTCGCCAGATGCCGCTGCATAGACTCCATGAAGCGCAAACAGTTTGTAAAGGGAGTGACTCAGATCGCGCAGGAAGGCGCGATCCAGATCTTCCAGGAATTCAGCGGAGGCATGGAGGAGATCATCGTAGGCGTGGTCGGAGTTCTTCAGTTTGACGTCATGAAGTTCCGCATGCAGAGCGAGTACAATGTCGAAGTCATTCTCGACAATCTGCCTTATGAATATATCCGTTGGATTGCAAATCCGGATGAGATCGACGTTCCGTCGATCACCGGTACAAGCGACATGAAGAGAGTCGTCGACATGAAGGGCAACCCTCTTCTGATATGGGTTAATGAATGGAGCATCAGGATGACCCTGGAGAGGAATCCGGGTCTGAAGCTCGAAGAGTTCAGCAGGAACTGATATTCTCCGCCTATGCCCATATAAGCCAGAAATACACATATCCGGCCAGTACTGCGGTCAGAGTATAAGGAACACCTATTCTCATGAATTCTCCGAATGAGACCTGATATCCTTCTTTTCTCAGCAGACCGACGGCTGCGATATTTGCCGATGCTCCAATGGGCGTGATGTTGCCTCCGAGCGTTGCACCTGTAAGCAGGCCAAAATACAAAAGGTACGGTTCCATGTGCAATGCTGCTGTTACAGCTGAAAGAACCGGAAGCATGGTCGCAACATAGGGGATGTTATCCACGAAAGCAGAGATCAGGACAGAGCCCCAGACAACTATAGTGTACAGCAGGAATATGTTATTGCTGCCCATCTTTACTATCAGCCCGGCGAAATCATCTATTATCCCGACATTTGTAAGCCCGCCTATTACGATAAAAAGACCTGCAAGCAGTCCAATCGTTTCAAAGTCAAGATTTTTGACAGCTGAGACTGCTTCATTTGTTTTTTTCGTCCTGATCAAGTCGATAATAACTGTAATTACAGCCAAAACACAGCATATGATCCCGTTTATCATCTGCGGGGTATCCGGTATGAATGAAGCCCCAATGAGGGCTGCGACCATAAGCAGCAGCATGACGGTCGGCACATAGTTGCTGACCTCGGTTTTTTCAGTTGATGAAATGGGATTTCGGTTATTTCGAAACAGGATCATCATCACAGGGATCGTAGCAAGTGCTCCGATCTCTACCGCGAAAAAGATCCCTGGGCGCCCGTTCATCCAAAAAAAGTTAATGAAGTTCATGTTTGCATAATCGCCCAGC
Source organism: Lachnospiraceae bacterium (assembly GCA_045595385.1). GTDB lineage: Bacteria > Bacillota > Clostridia > Lachnospirales > Lachnospiraceae > RGIG5612. The sequence goes on from JAZOAJ010000305.1 coordinate 4,105, forward strand.
ATGATCGATGTGGTATCACCTACAAGTGTTGCTGCCCCCTGCAGGTTTGAAGAAACGGCAATTGAAAGTATCATGCCTACCGGGTTGATGTTCACTTTCCGGCAGATGGCAATTGCTACCGGCGCTACCATCAGAACAGTTGCGACATTATCAATAAATGCTGAGATCAATCCTGCAAACAGCGACATCAATATGGTAACCACCATGACATTTCCGGATTTTTTTACCAGAAAGTCAGCCAGAAGACCGGGCATCCCTGAAGAAATGAAATAATAAACCATGATCATGGTTCCTGTGATCATCATTAAGACATTCCAGTTGATCACTGATGCCAGTCTGCCAAACGGCATTATTCCCGAAACAAGAAAGACCACAGCTGCCGCAAGGGCATAAAAGGGCCTGTATTTAGGCTTCACGATCATTAATACATACATCAGAACGAATACTATCAAAGCTGCAATCTTCATTTTGCGTCTCCATGTTCCTTATGAAATAATCAGTATGAAAGGCAATAAAAAAGACTTTTACCACAATAAAAATTGTGATAAAAGTCTTGCCGTTAAAAACAAATTCCGGAGAAATATCCCGTATTGACGAAATATGTTACGCACCAGCGCCGGCTACTCCCTTTGTATCGTTAAATAATATCGCACACTCCCGGAATATAGTCAAGAAATATTACTTTCAGCGGATACCCTTGAAGTCATAACCTGCTTCTTCCACAGCGCTCCTGAAAATGTCTTCACTGATCGGCGAGCCGGATGTAACAGTTACGATGCCGTTCTCGTGATCGGCTGCAGCTTCGGTTACTCCTTCAATCTTTTCAATGGCCTTTTTGACCGTTGCCTCGCAGTGCGGGCACATCATTCCTTCAACAAGCAATACAGTTGTCATTTTTTCTTCTCCTTTTTTCTCATTAACTTCAAGCAGCGGTCCTCTTACCGCGTTTCTTATCATGCGGTCATGGCTGCTGTCATGTACTTTAAACAGGTTAAGCCGCAGCGCATTCATACATACGCAGAAGCTTGAAAGGCTCATTGCCGCCGCACCGATCATAGGATTAAGCGTCCATCCGAAAGCGGCCGCATAACATCCGGCGGCAAGGGGAATGCAAAGGACATTGTAGAAGAATGCCCAGAACAGATTCTCATGTATGTTCTTCAAAGTCTTCCTGCTGAGGCGAACAGCAGCCGCTGCATCTTTCAGGCTGCTCTTTACCAGGACCACATCCGCAGCATCTATGGCAACGTCTGTTCCTGCACCTATGGCGATGCCTATGTCTGCTCTTGTAAGCGCCGGAGCATCATTTATGCCGTCACCTACCATGGCAACTTTTCCGTGCTCCTTAAGCGCCCTGATGACAGCTTCTTTTCCCTCGGGCAGCACGCCTGCGGCGACTTCATCCACACCTGACGCCCTTCCTATTGCAGCTGCAGTCTTTTCATTATCACCTGTAAGTATCACAACATGTATGCCCATGCCTTTTAGTTCTTTGATCGCCTCCGCGGAGTCTTCCTTTATGACATCGGCAACCGCTATGATCCCGAGCAGTGAACCGTCTTTGGAAAAGAACAGCGGCGTCTTCCCTTCTTCCGCCAACTCACCGGCCTTTGCCCTGACGGATGCATTGATACTGACTTTTCTTTCCATAAAGGCAAGGCTTCCGCCCGCAAGTTCTGCTCCATCTGCCAATGCAGTAAGTCCGTTGCCGGCTATTGCGCGGAAGTTTTCGGTTTCTTTGGCTGCCATTGCTCTTTCATCTGCAAGAGCAACTATTGCCTTTGCAAGAGGATGCTCGCTCTTTGCTTCAAGAGAAAATGCATTCAGCAGAAGTTCGTCATCCGTAACGCCCTCTGCAGGAATCATGTCAGTTACGGACGGTTCGCCTTTTGTTATCGTTCCCGTCTTATCAAGCGCAATTATCTGTATCCTGCCTGTCTCTTCAAGTGACTCTGAGGTCTTGAAAAGTATGCCACATTTCGCTCCCATTCCGTTGCCCACCATGATGGCGACCGGCGTAGCGAGTCCGAGCGCGCACGGACAGCTTATGACAAGTACGGATATGGCTCTTGCCAGCGCATAGGCCACAGTCTGGCCGCATAACAGCCATACTATGAATGTTATCAGAGCTATGCCTATAACCGCAGGGACGAAAATGCCTGATATCCTGTCAGCGATCCTGGCGATCGGCGCCTTGGTCGCAGCCGCGTCAGAGACCATCTTTATGATCTGTGAGAGAGTGGTATCCCGGCCGACTCTGACTGCTTCACACCTAATGTATCCCGACTGGTTTATTGTCGCGGCTGATACTTTGTCTCCTGCAGCCTTGTCAACCGGTATGCTCTCTCCTGTAAGAGCACTCTCATTTACCGCGCTCTCGCCCTCGACAATGATCCCGTCAACAGGGATACTCTCTCCGGGCTTTACGGCAAATATGTCACCAACCTTCACATTTTCTATGGGGACAGTCACTTCCCCTCCGTCTCGGATCAGTGTGGCCGTCTTTGGCGAAAGCTTCATGAGGCTTTTAAGGGCATCTGTTGTCCTTCCCTTTGACATGGACTCAAGCATCTTTCCAACCGTTATGAGGGCCAGTATCATGGCAGCGGATTCAAAATAGAAATTCCCCATGTATTCCGACACTGCTGCCATGTTTCCGTCAGCCTGCGCTCTTGTCATGGCAAACAGAACATACAGGCTCCAGACAAAAGATGCCCCCGAGCCCATGGCTACAAGTGTATCCATGTTCGGCGCAGCGTGGAGCAGTCCCTTGAACCCGCTTGTAAAGAACTTCCTGTTTATCACCATGACGATGATCGCCAGGAGCATCTGGACTATCCCCATTGCTACATGATTGCCGTCAAAGAATGAGGGCAGCGGAAATCCCAGCATCATGTGCCCCATGGAAACATACATGAGCACAAGAAGAAATCCTACTGACAGGATCAGTCTCTTCTTAAGTTTAGGAGTTTCAGTGTCCTTTAAAGTATCATCTTCTGTTTTCGCAGCACCGCCTTGAGTCTCCTGCTTCAGGGAAGCTCCGTAGCCTGCATTTTCAACTGCTTTTATTATGGCATCGCTGTCTGCTGTCCCTTCCACTCCCATGGAGTTTGTAAGGAGGCTCACTGAGCATGATGTCACGCCTTCTACTTTTGATACTGCTTTCTCAACTCTTGTCTGGCATGCAGCGCAACTCATGCCGGTTACTGTATATTGCTCCATTCAACCACCTACTTCATGAGTTTCTGCAATGTGGCGACCAGGTCGTCGATAACGACATCATTTCCATTTCGGATGTCATCGGCAACGCAGCTCCTTATGTGGTTCGCGAGCAGTTCCCTGTTGAACGCGTTAAGCGCTGCCGCTGCAGCCTGGGACTGCACCAATATGTCTGTGCAGTATGCGTTTGTTTCCACCATGCCCTTAAGCCCCCTGATCTGGCCTTCGATGCGGTTCAGTCTGTTAATGCGCGATCTGAACTCCTCGGGGCTTCTCTCTTTAGTTCTTTTACAGCATTCACAGCAGCTGTCTTTCTTGTTGCTCATAGAAGTGCATCCTTTCATTTCATGGTTTAAATATATACCCCTCGGGGGTATATGTCAAACCAAAAAAAAAGGCGGTCAGATCTGACCGCCCACCCTGTGCAGATATTCATTCATGCTGCCGGTCCTGTACCCGTATGTATCCAGGGTCACATATGTAAAACCAAGCTTCTTAAATTCCTCTGTAATGGCAAGTCTCATTTTGTCTTTCATGAAAACATGGAATTCTTCGGGCATGAGCTCAATGCGGGCCAGATTTCCATGCATTCTTACCCTTAACTGGCTGAACCCTTTGTCATGCAGGATCTCCTCTGCTTTCTCAACCATTTCCAGTTTTTCTTTTGTTATGACGTCGCCATAAGGTATTCTGCTTGCCAGACACGCCAGACTTGGTTTGTTCCACGTAGGAAGATGCAGCCATTCCGAGACTGCCCTGATCTCGATCTTCTTAAATCCGATCTCTTTCAGCGGGCTCTTTACACCAAGTTCCTGTATTGCCTTCATGCCCGGACGGTAGTCGCCGTCATCATCGAGATTTGAACCCTCTACCACCTGTCCGAAGCCGTTTTCGGAAGCGATCCTGATCATTTCCTTAAAAATGGACTTCTTGCAGATATAGCACCTGTCTGGCGGATTCTCGGCAAATCCTTCGATCTTAAGCGGATCTGTATTCAGGACCATGTGCCTGATCCCCCACTCTTTGCAGAAATCCTCCGCATCTTTTAGTTCCTGTGCCGGAATGATGCAGGACGCGGCCGTGATCCCTACAGCCTTGTCTCCCAGAGCCTCATGCGCGGCGTTCAGCAGGAAGGTGGAATCCACGCCTCCTGAGAAAGCGACAGCTACGCTTCCCATCTCCCGGAAATATGCTTTCAGGTCCTCGTATTTTTTAAGAAGATCTCCATAAGCTGATCTCTTCATCGGTACTACTCCTTTTCATGCCCTATGGTCTTCAAGCCATGCTTCATCTATGCCTGCAATATCCTTCACGATCTCAGAGGCGATCACAAGCCCGCATGCCGCAGGCGCAAACGCGCAGCTTGCGGGAGTTGATCTTCTGTGCTCATCGCCTGTTATCTCATTTACCGGCCTTAATGGCTGTTCGTCTGAGTAAACGACCTTGAGATCAGAGACGCCCCTCTTCTTCAGTTCACGGCGCATCACTTTTGCCAATGGGCATACCCTGGTGTCGTATATGTCCGCCACCCTGAATCTTGAAGGGTCCAGTTTGTTTCCTGCGCCCATTGAGCTGATGACCGGGATGCCGAGGCCCTTAGCTCTTAAGATGATCTCGATCTTGGCTGTGACTGTGTCGACGCAGTCGACGACGTAAGTATATTCTTCAAACGGAAATGTATCAGCATTTTCCGGCAGGAAGAAGCAGCTGCGGACAGTAACCTCCGCATCCGGATTGATGTCCAGTATACGCTCCTTCATGACTTCCGCCTTCTGTCTGCCGACACTTGCTCCGGTAGCGATTATCTGCCGGTTCAGGTTGGAGACGGAAACTGTGTCCATGTCGGTAAGGTCAAATGCGCCGACCCCGCTCCTCGCAAGGGCTTCGCAGACATAGCCGCCCACGCCGCCTATCCCGAAGACGGCGACTTTCGCTGAGGCGAGTCTTTCCATCGCCTCTTCACCGATCAGTGCACTTGTCCTTGAAAACCTCTCCGACATTTTTTATTTCTCAAACGGGAACTTGTAAGGGAGGTTCCATTTATCCCTTAATCCGATGATCTCTTTCTGGACAGCATCACCTATGGGAACTCCCTTGTCCTTTCTCTCGAGCCAGACAAGATATTCTTTCTCGCCGGCTGTGTAGATCCTGTCATGTCCCGGAGCCTTTTCGCTGGCTCTCAGTGCACGGCAGATATCTCCTGCTATCTTTTTGAAAACATCCCTGCCCATGAAAGCATCGGGATCCACTACAAAGAAGAAATGTCCAAGACCGTACATCCTGGGTTTCCCGTTCTCATCAACGCCTGTAAGCGCTTTCATGAAATTGCC